>JBEDNI010000089.1:0-15898 GCA_041170685.1 Bacteroidota bacterium
AAACAAGATAAAAATGGCCGTAATGCCTGAAGGCAGCGTATGTGAAATAAATCCGGCTAAATTATTGATTTGATAACCGACTTGCTGAAAAGTCCATTCCAACGCCGGTTCGGGATGCACTATATAGTCCATGTGCCTGATGGCCAAAGCCCTCAAAGCAAACCACATGAGTGTGGCCGCCACAGCACCACTCAGCGTTATGGTAATCCTACTCAATGGACGAAACCGATGTAATGTGAGCGGTATTGCACAAAGCAAAAATACAGCGTTGGGATTTTGCCAGATTCCACCCGCAATCAGCAGTCCGGCCAGGGAAAACATTACACTCATTCGGGTTCTGTAAATGACGTAAATACCCAAAGAAACGCAGGCGATTCCCTGTATAAATCCGCGGCTCAGCATGGCTGTTTGCCAGTGTTCTACGGGAAAAGCCACTGAGAATAACAAAACCAATATTGCACCGATAAAGCGCCCATTTCGGGCAGCTATGTCTGCAAATAATACGATAGGCATTAATGACAAAAATCCACTCACTATGGGAAGGGCCAGATACACCGGCACCTTCAGCCATAGCAAGGGTACTGCCAGCAATGATTCCAGGTTGCTGCTGTAGGTTTGGCCGTACCAGAACAGATTATGAAAATCGCCGCGGGACATATCCATCGCAGCCTGCCACATTACCGTCTGGTCGCTGTCGGTATACTGAAAACCAAACGAAACGATACAAATGGCCTTAAAGACAATAAATGCCAGCAGCGTAAACCGATATATGCTTTTCGCAGTAGATGCCTCAGCGCTGTCTGTCATGGATATTGAATAATAAAATTACTCCAGCAAACTTACATATTCCCGGATACAGCGCAATTCGGTTTCTGCGATTAACCCAAGAAACGCCTCCTTTTGATCGCTTCGGGCATTTTCCAGGCAGTCATAGTAGCGAAACCGGTGTTCCTTATCTCCTTTCAAATTCGCTATTACGTATCCGTGCTGCAATAAAATCAAATTCATCAACAGGCGCGAGGTACGGCCATTTCCATCAATGAAAGGATGAATAGAAACCAGTCTTTCATGCATCTCAGCCGATAATAAAACCGGATGCATACGCTGATTTTTATAGTACCAGTCAAACAACGCTTCCATTTTTTGTGGTACTGCAAGTGCATTGGGCGGTATATGGGTGCTGCCGCCAATCCTGACCTGCACATCCCGGTATCTGCCGGCATTTTCTTTATCAATCCCCCTCAGTACCAAAGCATGAATATCCAGCAAAAAACGCTCTGTCAGTGGTTTTTTATCGGAAATAAATTCCTGTATCAAAGCAATGGCTTCGTAGTGGTTTATTGCCTCCAGATGCTCACGCATGGATTTCCCGGAAACCGTAATTCCATGATTTATGACCAGCTCTGTTTCCTGCAAAGTGAGTGTATTCCCCTCAATACGGTTACTGTGATAGGTATATTCCACCTCATATGCCTCGGAAAACTTGGGACTTCCCATGTGCCTTACTTTATCAAGGCGTTGCTTATATACATCTATTTCTTTCAGGATTTTTTTCAACCCTCCCGAAACAGATTTTGGAGGTATGGCTCTGTATCTTACCTGCTCCTCGGCAGCAATCAGCATCTCGTGGGCAAAGGGCTCATGCTCAAGCTCTCTAACGATTTTTTCACTCATCCATCGCACCAGCAGTTTCTTTTCAGCCACACCCAGCAATGCTGCTATCTGCACCACCTGGCTTCGCACGGGCAAACGCTCTCCCTTTTCCATGCGCGTTATCAGCGAGGAATCTATCATCAAAAGAGCAGCGAGCTCCTTTTGTGAAATACCCTTTGCCACACGGGCTTCTTTCATAAATGAGGAAAATGTTTTCATAATTGACATTTTTTGTCATTGACAAAATTAGTCATTTTTTACCGGCTTTCAAAACCCGCTCACATTTTTTCAATTTTTACTTAATGCTTCTGCGAATAATATTCAATGCACCTCCGGCCTTGAACCATTCTATCTGCTGTTCGTTGTAGGTGTGGTTAGCCATTATGCGGTCCGAAGTTCCATCTGTATGATTGAGCACTAGCTCCAGCGGCTTTCCGGGTGCGAAAGAAGTCAGTCCGATTATATCAACACTATCCTTTTCCTGAATCTTGTCGTAATCTTCTTTATTGGCAAATGTTAATGCCAGCATGCCTTGTTTCTTCAGGTTGGTTTCATGAATTCGGGCAAAAGATTTAACCAGCACTGCCCTCACGCCCAAATGTCTGGGCTCCATAGCAGCATGTTCGCGGGAAGAACCTTCACCGTAGTTTTCTTCGCCCACCACAATACTAAATTCACCGGCAGCTTTGTACATGCGCTGCACCTTGGGAACTTCATCATATTCACCGGTCATTTGATTCAGCACGGTATTGGCTTTGTCATTAAAATAGTTGATAGCACCAATCAACATATTGTTGGAGATGTTATCCAGATGACCTCTGAATTTAAGCCAGGGACCTGCCATAGATATATGGTCTGTTGTGCACTTACCCTTGGCTTTAATCAGCAGCTTAAGACCTGTTAAATCATGACCTTCCCATGCTGCAAATGGTTCAAGCAACTGCAAACGGCTGGATGTAGGCGAAACATTTACCACCACAGCACTTCCGTCTGCGGCAGGCGACTGGTATCCTGCATCTTCCACGGCAAAACCACTTGGAGGCAATTCCATTCCTGTTGGTTCATCCAGCTTTACCTGTTCGCCCGCCTCGTTGGTCAAAGTATCCGTGAGAGGATTAAAATCAAGTCGACCGGCAATGGCGATAGCAGTGGTGATTTCAGGGCTGGCCACAAAAGCATGCGTATTGGGGTTACCATCCTGCCTTGCAGCAAAGTTTCTGTTGAAAGAGTGAATAATAGAGTTTTTCTCTTTCTTCTCTGCACCCATGCGCGTCCACATTTCTCTGCACCCATGCGCGTCCACATACCGATGCAAGGCCCACAGGCATTGGCAAACACGGTTGCTCCGATTTCATGAAAAGTATCGATAAACCCGTCTCTGTCTATGGTGTAGCGAACCTGTTCGCTACCGGGCGTAATCGTAAACTCTGCTTTGGTTTTCAGGTTTTTAGCCGCAACCTGTTTTGCCAGGCTGGCAGCACGCGAAATGTCCTCATAACTACTATTGGTGCAGCTTCCTATCAAACCTACTTCTACATTGATGGGCCAGCCGTTGGCCGCAGCCACTTCTTTCATTTTGCTGATTGGCGTAGCCAAATCAGGTGTAAAGATCAGCAGTCAGGTGTTCTTTCACCGCATTCGCTAAATCAGCCACCTGGGCACGACCTGTAGCACGTAGATAGCGTTCCATGCTGGCATCATATCCAAAGGTGGATGTAGTGGCTCCAATCTCAGCACCCATATTGCAGATGGTACCTTTTCCGGTACAGCTCATAGCTTCAGCACCCTCTCCAAAATATTCAACAATACATCCGGTTCCGCCTTTCACAGTAAGGATTCCGGCTACTTTCAGAATTACATCTTTTGGCGCGGCCCATCCACTCAGCTTGCCTGTGAGCTTTACACCAATCAGCTTAGGAAACTTCAATTCCCAGGGCAGTCCGGCCATCACATCACAGGCATCTGCACCACCCACACCAATGGCAACCATGCCTAAACCTCCGGCGTTAACAGTATGGCTGTCGGTACCAATCATCATCCCACCGGGAAAAGCATAATTTTCAAGCACAACCTGGTGAATGATACCGGCACCGGGCTTCCAAAAGCCAATGCCGTATTTGTTGGAAACAGAACTCAGAAAATCAAAAACTTCTTTGCTCTCATGGTTCGCAAAATCAAGATCTTTATCTGCTCCTACCTTGGCATTAATCAGGTGATCACAGTGAACTGTGGAAGGAACGGCAACTTTGGGCCTGCCTGCCTGCATGAACTGCAAAAGCGCCATCTGGGCGGTTGCATCCTGCATGGCAACACGGTCCGGAGCAAAATCCACGTAACTCTTGCCTCTCTCGAAAGCTTCGTTTACACCGCCCGACCAAAGATGGCTGTAAAGTATCTTCTCAGTCAGGGTTAGTGGTTTGCCCAGCATTTTACGGGCCGCATTTACCCTTTCGGGCATTCTTTCATACACTTTAGCGATAAGGTCAAGGTCAAATAACATGGTTTTGAATTTAGGGGCAAATTTCGGCTTTTTTTGTGTGAATTCCCAACATATTCAGTAGGAATGCGAACTTCACAAAGTGTATGCTATTATGGATGTTTGTCACCGTTGTGCAAGAAAGTCTGTTTCCTGTAAGGGTAAGATTGTGTAATATTGTATAAGGGTTTTATTAAACACAAACCCATCCTCCTATGAAAAAAATAATTACCCTGCTGTTCTGCATTTCAGCATTTACAGCCAGCCTGACCAAAGCAACACCTACACCACCCTCGGCAAGTTTTAGTGCAGCACAGTGGTCAGGCTGTGCACCATTTACCGCCACATTTTACAATGCTTCTTCAGGCGGGACGGGCTCTTACGCCTGGAATTTCGGGGACCCGCTGAGCGGTATTTATAATACCAGTAGTGCATGCAGCCCGGTGCATACTTTTAACAATCCAGGCACCTATACGGTTCAGCTTACATTTACCGTGAATGGAAATCCATACACTGTAACACATACCGTTACTGTTCATCCCCGCCCAAACCCCGGCATAGCAGGAAAAGATACGGTGTGTGATGGTGCCTCTGAGAACTACACGGTTTCAGGAACCGCCGGTTCTACCTATTTCTGGACAACCACGGGCGGTATTATTAACGGAGCCGCTAACAGCAGCAGCGTAAATGTAAACTGGCCTTCACCGGGCGTCCATACACTATCTGTAACCGAAACCACCATATTCGGGTGTTCCAAAACCAAAACCATTAAAATCCTGGTGGCCAACCAACCCCGCCTTGGTAATTTCTGCAATGGCAGAAAAGAGGGCTCCGCCGGAAACCCAAAAGACTCTTCCATTCCTTGCATTTGCCAATATTCAATTAGGTTATTCGAAGCACGCGATCTGAGCTTTCAGCTCATGAGCAATGATATTTATTCGTTCCAATGGAACGTAATAGGCGGAACCGTCATCAGCGGTCAAGGCACCAATTCCCCTCAAATACAGGCGGGTGCGGGCCCAACCATGACCGTTACACTGGTCGTATCAAACCCCTTTGGCTGCGTAGACAGTGGCACCTGTGTGTATGACATCTGCCCATCGCCCACTGCCTCATTTACCGCAGACACTGCCTGCCTTACCTCCCAAACCAATTTCAATGCACTCGCATCTTCCATGTATGGGCAGATTACCTCATTTGCATGGAATTTGGGCAATGGGAATATACAAAATAGCAGTACCGGAAATTTCGCTTGGACATTCCCCGCGCCCGGTATTTATCCGGTAACCCTTACCGTAACGTACGCAAACGGCTGCTCGGATGACACCACCGTGCAGGTGCTTGTTAAACCCGGAAATGCACCGCCAATTAATTGTATTGGAACCGTATGCCACAATACCAGGCATTGCTACGGAACACCATTCTTCGCAGGTGCCACCTATGCATGGACGGTAACAGGCGGAACCGGCACCCCAAATGCCAACGGAGACAGTATCTGCGTTCAGTGGGGAAATGGTCCGTTAGGCAATATCACCCTGAATGTAGCCGGAGGACCTTACCAATGTGGCCGAAATTCTGTGAATGTGCCAATATTTCCGGCAACCCTAAATCTGTATGGACCCGATACAGTCTGTGTGGGGGATAACGTAAACTTCAGCACCGATATCATACCCGGCCAACCCCGGAAATGAAATTAACGGAACATTCTCATCGCCGGGCATTTATACCCTGGCGCTGGATGTAGACAATCAACTGGTTTGCTGTAAAGGAAAAATCCAGAAAACCATTGTTGTTCAGGACAAAATCAAAATAAATGGTTCCAAACAGCATTGTGAATTCACCACAATCAACTATACCTCCAATGTGCCCGTGATCTGGGGGCCCATTGGAAATGGAACCCTACTTTCAAGCACCACTACCTCTTGCACCATTCAATGGGGTGCAGCAGATTTAGGCTACATAAGAGCTACTGCCATCTCGCCGAATTTGGTCTGCGATAATGATATCACCTTGCCTGTAATTCTGGTTCCAAGACCACCCAATCCTGCCATTAATGGGCCAGCCATTTTGTGCAAGGGCAACCCCGCAGTGTATTCATTCGACTCTTCTGACCTGATTAGTTCCTGCATCTGGAACATTTCACCCGCCGGCGGCGTAACCTACACCACCACCTCACGCAAAACCAAGAATGTACTGTTTACCCTGCCCGGCACCTACGTTATTACCGTGAATTACACGGGGCAGGCTCCCTATTTCTGCACATCTTCCTCGCAACTAACCGTAACCGTGGTGGATACTGCATGTCCCTCTCTTGCCGGCCCCACTTCCGCTTGTATCGGACAAACCAGCACGTATACCATTGCTTCCAATCCCGGCAATATCTGGCAGTGGAGCGTCATCGGCGGTTCCATCGTTTCACAAACATCCACCAGCTTATCGGTAACCTGGAACAACATTAATCAAGGGCAGGTTATTGTACAAAATACAATATGTCCTAAACTTTGCATTCGCAGGGTAACCATCAATGCCATACCCACAGGAGCCATAACTTTGGGGAAAGCTTCCTGCAAGGGTGATACCATGCGTTTATTTGGCCCTCCCGGTTACACATATAGCTGGAGTGGCCCGGCCGGAACCGGAAGTAATCAGCAATTCCTGGCCAATGCTCCGGGATTATATACCCTCACTATTTCTCAGTTTGGGTGTAGTGCAACCATCACCCAGAACCTATCACCCATTCCAAAGCTGCCAAAACCCAACGTGAATGTGGTATTTAATTGTATGATTTCTCCTAATACTCCAATTCCATACCAAATGACCGCCACGTACAATCCAAACTGGCAGTACTCCTGGAGTCCTCAAACTGCCATTCCCGGAGCATCAGATACACTATATCAGCATTATTCTACCGTATCCGGAAGCACCCATACTGTAATAGTTACCAATGAACATGGCTGTAAGGATACTGCTTCAGTCACAGTCAGCGGATCCTGCACAGCTACAGGCGGCGGCTGTAGTACTCCCTGTAACGCGGTGGTGAATCCCACCTACGATCCTTGCACCGGTCAATTTACGGCAAACCTAATCAGCGGCAATCCCAGCATTTATTTTTGGGACTTTGGTGATGGTTTCTACAGCAATCTGCAAAACCCTGAGCATTGGTATTATACTACCGGTTCTTTTATGGCCACACTCAGCTATTATTGTAATTGCACATGGGTAAACGTAAAAGTTCCTGTAAATGTACCCTATATACTCAGACCCAAGCTGAAGTTAACATTCCCCATCAACTGCAATTACAAAACCGTGCAGCTGAATTATGCTCCTACGTCGGTGGTGCTGGGATCAGGGGTTACATGGAACGTAGACTGGGGTGATGGCTCACCACTATACATAGGCGGAACTCTGCCCCAAAATCACACATACAGCTACACAGGAAACACAGACTTTATTGTTACTTACACAGTATCCGCTCCCAATCCATTATGCACCGTGGTAATCAAAGACACCCTGCACATGAAGTATTTCGATGCTGATTTCAGCTTCTGCAATGGATGTGTGGGCCAACCCGTGCAACTGGTAGATCAAAGCAGTTCGCCTGTTCCCATTGTGCAATGGAGATGGAACTTTGGTGATGCAACTACCTCAAACCTTCAAAGCCCTTTTCATATTTATAATAATGCCATTACCTATTTCCCTAAACTGGTCATCACCAATCAACAGGGCTGTAAAGATTCACAGACTTACCCCATCACCATTACTATATTTAACGCAGGGAGTCTGACCTTTACCAACAATGGACTGCCGGCTACCCCTACCAGCCCCGGCATATATCAGATTTGCGAAGGCGATGTATTTGTTAGCACCGCACCCTTCAACAGCAACTGGACCTACAGCTGGAATGACGGTAAAACCGGCAATAAAGACACCATAAAACAATCGGGTCTTTACTGGGTTATTGTTGGAAACGGGAATGGCTGTTCTGATACACTTGGACCCTTCCAGGTGATTGTAAACCCCAGACCCAACGCCACAATTCTGGCTCCTGATTCTATTTGCTCAAATCTTTGGACATCCATCACAGCACTTCAGGGAGTGGGTTACTCCTACGCATGGAGCAGCTCACCGGTAGGGGTATCCGGCACCGGTTCCACAGCATGGTGGACCGGACTTACTGGCCCAGTGAATGTTTACCTGCAAATCACCAATACCACCGGTTGTACAGCACGGGATACGGCCTTAGTCATAGGCGTGGCAGCACCCACCGTTTCCATTAGCAACAGCACCTACGCACCTTTGTGCAAAGGAGATTCTGTTCAATTAAACATTAATATCACAGGCGCATACAATAGCATCGTTTGGAGTACAGGTCAAACAGGGGTTACCAGCATCTGGGTTTATCAAAATGGCACCTACGATGTAACCATTACCAATCCGCTGGGCTGCAGTGTAGATGTTCAGGCATATGTATCCAATATACATGAGAGACCGGATATCCGAAATGTCCCTAAAGGATGCTATGCAATTTGTTCAACTGCCGCACCGGTAAAAATTTGTGGTCCTTATGCAGTTGCGGGACAACCACTAAGCTACCAGTGGTTCCTAAACAATAACCCATTCAGCACAAACCCCAATTTATCCATTACCGCAGGCGGGAACTATCATCTCGAAGTGACCTATGTAAATACCAATTGTAAGTCTATATCAGCACCATTCAGCGTTACACTGGTACCCGGGCCGGTAGCACAAATAAACAGCCCTTCACCCAATCCGGTGCTGTGTGTCGGCCAACAGGCCTGTATTACCGTAACGGCAAATCAACCGGCTTCTGACATATTGTATACCTGGTACGAAGGCAGCACCCCACTTCCCGATACCGGAACATCGCTGACAATATGCCACCCGGGTGTATACATACTTCAGGCCTTCAAAAGTGAATGCTGCAAGGCATATGATACACTCATCGTAAAAGAAGGCGATTGCTGTTGGGATTCAACCGTGGATTACACTGTTATTCAGGACAGCACCGTTTACACTGCCAATCAGGTGTGGGATGGAAAATACTTCGTGGCTGGCAGATTGTTTGTAAGAAATAAGGCAGTGCTGGACATGACAACCATCGATGTAGTATTCGACCGCGATGGAGAAATCATTTTTGAGGACAGTAGCCAGGTTCGCGCCAACAACAGCGTATTCCGCCCCTGTGATTTACATGATGTGTGGGTAGGTTTCACATTTAAAGACTCCAGTTCCGGATTGATACATACCAGTCTTTTTAAAAATGCCAAACATGCCATAGATGTGAATACACAAGGTCCTCAGGGTATTAAAATTACCGACAACACCTTCAGCAACTGCCATATCGGCATTCGCATATTCAGGGGTGGAAGAACCTGGAATGAGGGCATTACCAAAAACTCATTTGTGATTGATAATTACAATTTTACGGCACCCGGCCTTTATCCCAATTTTGATTATTTTGGCTTGATGCTCAATGGTGTACGTATGGAAGAAATTATCAGCCAGAACGATTTCCGCAATTCAGATCGCTTTAATCAACCCAATCGCTACTTTGGCATCTATGCACTTCGGTCCGGCTTTAATGCCAGTGAAAACCGCTTTACCAATATGTACCGCAGTATTGATGCTGCATATGGTTCAGGCTTTGTCAATATCGAAAACAATGAAATTGAAAAAACAGCGCAGGGGCGCTATGCAAGTGATGTACAAATCCGTGTAAGTGACCACAAAGAACCCATGCTGATTTTTGGCAATGAACTTAGGAATTCAGACAGCCGCCATACAGGAACGGTGGGCATTTTTGCCGAAAACATGTTTGGAATGAATATCCGCGACAACAACATAAAAGGATTTGATATTGGCATCTGGTCAAAACGCCTGGAAGGATGCATTATTAATGAAAACGACATTGACCAGGGTGGTGACATCGGGATTCTGGATTCATTGAGCCGAAAACTGGACATTAATTGCAATGTCATTCGACTGAAAGATTGTAAAACAGGCATTTTGACATCATGCAACAGCGTAGGTATATACATGCAGGCGGGAAACAACACCAATAACATCTTCACCAATTGCATTTTTGATACCCGTCGTGGAATTTTCCTAAGAAGCAACGCTACCGGAATTCCTGTGCCTATGGTGGTGAATAATTACCTCTATAATTACCTCACTGCCGGAATTAATGTTCTAGGACACACAGGAAGCATTGGAAATAATACACAACCCGGCCGAAATACATTTGTGAGCAATAACTACGCAGGGGGTGCCCGTGAAATTACTGCATCACCATTCGGAAGCATCAGTGAAAGCTGCAATTTTGGCGTGCTGGGAAATGGAGCAGGCGTAACTACCACAGTATGTCCAACCAACACCATGCAAAGTTCAACAGCGGCATGCGGTCAGCAAATCAATAATCCAAGGCATAACAAGCAGGACAAATGGGATATCTGTGAAAATTACAGTGGCAAAAACGCATTGTTTGATGGCATCAACAGCACCGGAGTGGGCGTTGTAAAAATCGGGGATCTCAACCCGGGGAAAATTGCTCCACGGGAATTGGTAGCTGCCGGCCTCACGCTCATACACAATAAGCAATACCCGGAATTTGAATTGTTCATACAAAAAGTCAGCACCCAAAACGCCCTTTCTCAATGGCATTGGGATTACCTGAATTCACAACTCGAAATCTATAAGGGGAATACCGAAAATGCTCTGCAGATATTGAATACCGCCAACCCGGCCACAGATTTGGAGCAAGAAGAGCATTGGCTAACCCTAATGTCCATTAGGAATAAGGAAGGTAAACTGATGGCCGGCGATACATTAAAGCTGACTCAAATTGCTCAGAGCAATAGCCCGTTTGCCAATGTTGCCTACGATGTGTTGCATGCAGAATCAGGCAACCATGATTATCGGTTTGGCGGATGGTTTATCAATCCGGTTAATGAAAATATGTATCAGTTGCCTGAACAGAATTTCGTAAATGTAATGCCCAATCCCACTGAAAACATGGCCAGTGTTCAATTCTCGCTTTCAGGCAATAGGACCCGAATCACGCTGCATGATCTCACCGGAAACTTACTACTTTCTGCAGAACTGCAGCAAGGTGCAGGAGCATACAAACTTGATTTACGCGATCTATCCGATGGTGTTTATCTGGTGGGGGTAACAGACATCGAAAGCGGTGAAAAGAAAGTGACCAAATTGGTGAAGCAGTAATAATCCACATAAAACGCATAAAAAACGCCCCAAGGGGCGTTTTTTATTGGATACATTTGCCCTATGTCTGACCCACGCATTATTCTTGGCATCGATCCGGGTACCAACCTGCTGGGATACGGCATCATCCGCACCGAGGGCAAAAAGATGGAATTGCTTTCTGTGGGCGTTGTGCGGCTCGCTAAACTGGCAGACCATGGCGAAAAACTGCATCATATTTTCGAACGCATCTCCGGACTGATTGACGGCTATCAAGCCACTGAAGTGGCGATTGAAGCGCCCTTCTTTGGTAAAAACGTACAAAGTATGCTTAAGCTGGGCCGAGCCCAAGGCGTTTCCATTGCGGCCGCCATCAGCAAAGGATTGAAAGTATACGAATACGAACCCCGTAAAATAAAACAAAGCATTACCGGAAACGGAAATGCAAGCAAAGAACAAGTAGCTGCCATGTTGCAAAACCTGCTTACCTTCACCGAACAACCCGAAACCAGCGATGCCACCGATGCGGTGGCAGCGGCAGTCTGTCATTTTTTCCAGTTAAACCCAAAACAATTTGGTGTGAAAAATAATTCCGGGGGTGGCTGGAAACAATTTGTTGCGAACAACCCCGACAAATTAAAAAGGGGCTGAAAGCCCCTTTTTAATTGCTAAATCGCAATTCGTCGATTTACGATTTAGGAAACTTAATAACCTTTTAATTTGGCTTTTATATATTCCCTGTTAAGGGTAGCAATTACGCTCAGTGGAATCTGTTTAGGACACTCCGCCGAACACGCTCCGGTATTGGTGCAGGCACCAAATCCCTCGGCATCCATCTGGTTCACCATGGCCACCACACGCTTAGAAGCTTCAGCCTGTCCCTGTGGCAACAATGAAAGCTGGGTAACCTTGGCTCCCACAAACAACATAGCACTTGCATTTTTGCAGGCACTTACGCAGGCTCCGCAACCGATGCAGGTTGCAGCCTCAAACGCTTCATCTGCTACCTCTTTAGGAATCAAAGTAGCATTGGCATCGACGGCATTACCTGTGTTTACGGAAACATATCCACCTGCGGCAATAATGCGGTCAAAGGCCGAACGATTGACACTTAAATCGCGAATTACCGGAAATGCATTGGATCTCCAGGGCTCAACTACGATGGTATCGCCGTCTTTGAAACTGCGCATGTGCAACTGACAGGTGGTAACGCCACCTTTAGGCCCGTGAGGCCTGCCGTTGATAACCATGCTGCACATACCGCAAATTCCTTCGCGACAGTCATGATCGAACGCAACTGGATCCTTGCCTTCAGTAATCAGTTGTTCGTTCAGCACATCGAACATCTCCAGAAAAGACATATCCGGGCTGGCCTGAACCGTATAATCCTCAAAATGTCCGGCATCACTGGCATTCTGTTGCCTCCAGACCTTGAGCTTCAAATTCATATTGCTGTTTGACATACTCGTTTTCCTTTATTTATAGCTACGCTGTGCGATTTTAATATTCTCATAAACCAAAGATTCTTTGTGCAACTCCCAGGCATTACCTTCCTTGTATTCCCAGGCGGAAACAAACATAAAGTTATCATCATCCCGTTTGGCTTCGCCCTCCTCGGTCTGATATTCCTCACGGAAATGAAATGACCACCGCAACTTTCATTGCGCTCCAGTGCATCAATACACATTAATTCACCAAGCTCCAGAAAATCAGCTACTCTACCGGCTTTTTCCAGTTCCGGATTGAATGAATCCATGGTTCCGGGCACACGAACATCTTTCCAGAATTCATCACGCAGTGCCCTAATTTCGGCGATAGCCTGCTTCAGTCCTTCTTCGCTGCGCGACATACCGCATTTATCCCACATTATTAGACCCAGACGGCGGTGGAAACTTTCCACGGTTTGCTTGCCATTGATAGACAGCAGCTGCTCCAGACGCTCACGCACCTTCTTTTCGGCAGCCTCAAATTCTTCGCTGTCTGTTGGGATGCTCTTGGTACGAATTTCATTGCTCAGGTATGAACCGATGGTGTAAGGAATTACAAAGTAACCATCAGCCAGACCCTGCATGAGCGCAGATGCTCCCAGGCGGTTAGCACCATGGTCTGAGAAGTTGGCTTCGCCCAACGCATACAGGCCGGGGATATTGGTCATCAGTTCATAATCTACCCACAAGCCGCCCATGGTGTAATGCACAGCAGGGTAAATACGCATAGGCACTTCGTAAGGATCTTCATCGGTAATCTGCTTGTACATGTCAAACAGATTGCCGTATTTCTCCTTAGCCACTTCCTTGCCCAGCTGCAACAGCGTTGCCTCATCCGGGTTTTCAATATTCAGACGGCTGGCTTCCGCGCGGCCGTATTTATTGATCATGTTGTATCGAAAATCCAGGTAAACCGCCATTTTGCTGCCACCTACGCCATAACCGGCATCGCAGCGCTCTTTGGCAGCACGACTGGCAACATCGCGGGGAACAAGATTACCGAAAGCCGGGTATCGGCGCTCCAGATAATAATCGCGGTCTTCCTCCGGTATATCGTTGGGATGGCGATTATCATCTTTATTCTTGGGAACCCAAATACGTCCGTCATTCCTGAGCGATTCACTCATCAGGGTAAGTTTGCTCTGGTAGTGCCCGCTTACGGGAATACAGGTGGGATGTATTTGCGTAAAACAGGGATTGCCAAACAACGCACCGGCCTTGTGGGCCTTCCATCCGGCAGTCACGTTGCTGCCCATAGCATTGGTGCTCAGGTAAAACACGTTACCGTAACCACCGGTGCACAGCAAAACAGCATGGCCGAAATGCCTTTCTAGCTTTCCGGTAATCAGGTTGCGGGCAATAATACCACGGGCTTTGCCGTCAACAACAACCACATCGAGCATCTCATGGCGGCTATACATTTTCACATTACCCAGACCCACCTGTCTTTCCAGCGCCTGATACGCACCCAGCAGCAATTGCTGTCCGGTTTGTCCGGCGGCGTAAAATGTGCGCTGAACCTGTGTTCCACCAAAGGAACGGTTGCTCAGGGTTCCACCATATTCGCGGGCAAAAGGAACACCCTGCGCCACGCACTGGTCTATGATAGAGGTTGAAACTTCCGCAAGACGGTGCACATTGGCCTCACGGGCACGGTAGTCACCCCCTTTGATAGTATCGTAAAACAAACGGTAAACACTGTCACCGTCATTCTGATAGTTTTTGGCAGCATTAATTCCACCCTGCGCAGCAATGGAGTGGGCTCTGCGGGGTGAATCCTGAAAACAGAATGCCTTAACCTTGTAGCCCATCTCGGCCAGGGTGGCAGCTGCGCTGGAACCGGCCAGACCCGTTCCCACCACAATGATTTCCAGATTTCTTTTGTTGGCAGGATTTACCAACGGCACAGAACTGCGGTACTGAGTCCATTTCTGCGATAATTCTCCTGCGGGAATTTTGGAGTCGAGTTTGATATTCTTGCTCATGTCTCTCTCAATTTATTGAATCCAGCCCAGATGCATCGCTACCGGCATGGCCGCAAACAGCAGCGATACCACAATGGAAAAAATATTTCCGGTAGACTGTATAATGGGAGTATACGATTTATGATTGATACCCAGGGTTTGAAATGCACTCTGAAAACCGTGCAAAAGATGGTAGCACAATGAAATGCAACCCAGTACATAAATCACAACGGGCATGGGATTGGCAAATACTTCTTTCATTTCCTGAAACAAGGTTTTTTCACCGGAGGTAATCACGTCGGTGAAACGGCTGGTTACCCAGAAATCCTTGAGGTGAACCACCAGAAACAGCAGCAACAATGTTCCCAATATCCCCATGCTGCGCGAGTACCAAGTGCTGTTGGCACTGCCTGCACCTACACTGTAGCGTTTTTTACGGGCATCACTATTAAATTTCCACAGATACAATCCCTGAAAAATGTGCAACAAAAGGCCTGCAAACAGCACAAACTCCATGGATCTGATAATCCAATTGGTGCCCATAAATTCTGCTGCCATGTTAAAAGTCTCTCCGCCGTCATTGAAAAATATGCAGGCATTTACGCCGCAATGTACCAGCAAAAAAGAAATGAGAAACAACCCTGTCAAACCCATCAGCCATTTACGACCAATAGTGGATGTGAATAAAAAAGAGAATAATTTCATGCTTTTGTAAGCTCTATGATTACGGATGCAAATTTAACAACTGTCAACGAAGCATCGAAGACCATTTACCCACAAATCCTAAAATAAGGATTGTTTTTTTGATAAGGTTTACACAAAGCAGACTTTCGTCAATGAGAATTGGTAACCGACAAATACTTCTGCATGTATTTACCGAGAATATCAAATTCGATATTCACAGCATCTCCGGCTTTCAGCAAATGCAAATTGGTATGTTCCCAGGTATATGGAATGATTACGACGGAAAAAGAGTCTTCCATGCTATCCACAACGGTAAGACTGACACCGTTTACGCAGATACTTCCTTTCGATACCGTTAAACCGGCAGCCGGATCGTGCCTGAATGTCAGTTTCCATGAGCCGTTGCAGTCTTC
>JBEDNI010000090.1:0-7199 GCA_041170685.1 Bacteroidota bacterium
CAATATACGAAATTATTTTGATAATTACAAATGTATGCACTCATCATAAGCCTGTGCAACAGCTTCCATAACTGCTTCGCTCATGGTAGGGTGGGGATGCACACTTTTGATGATTTCGTGTCCTGTGGTTTCCAGGTTTCTGGCCACTACAGCTTCAATAATCATGTCGGTTACGCCTTCGCCCACCATGTGGCAGCCCAGCCATTCACCATATTTTTTATCAAAGATCACTTTTACAAAGCCCTCCTTATGTCCGCCTGCGCTCGCTTTACCGCTGGCACTAAACGGAAACTTGCCCACACGGATATCATAGCCTTTTTCCTTGGCCTGCGCCTCCGTTAAGCCCACACTGGCTACTTCAGGGTGCGTATATGTACAGCCGGGGATGTTGCCGTAATTAAGCGGATCGGTATGTACTCCGCACATATGCTCCACGCAGATAATACCTTCAGCGCTTGCCACGTGGGCAAGTGCAGGACCGGGTACAATATCGCCAATGGCATACACGCCGGAAACACTGGTCTGGTAGTACTCGTCTACCACTACCTTGCCTTTGTCAGTCTTTACACCCATTTCTTCGAGTCCCAGATTTTCCAGGTTGGTTTGAACTCCGGCTGCGCTCAGCACATTATCCACTTCAAAGGTTTGTTCCCCGGTTTTGGTTTTCACGGTTACCACACAACGTTCGCCTTTGATATCAACCTTTTCTACGCTGCTTTCGGTTAAAATTTCAATGCCACGCTTTTTATAGGTCATAGACATGGTTTTACTTACCTCTTCATCTTCTATGGGAAGAATGCGGGGCATAAATTCCACGATGGTTACCTTGGTTCCAATGGTGTGGTAGAAGTAGGCAAACTCCATTCCAATAGCACCGCTACCAATAATGAGCAGTTCTTTAGGTTGCTTGGGCATAACCATAGCTTCGCGGTATCCGATAACGCGGGTTCCGTCAATTTTAATATTGGGCAATTCACGGCTGCGAGCACCGGTAGCCAGGATGATGTTAGTGGCCTCAACTGTCTCGGTTTTACCATCAGCCGTAACAGCAATTTTACCTTTCCCTGCCAGTTTCCCTGCACCCTTGATAACGGTAATTTTGTTTTTCTTCATCAGAAACTCAACACCTTTGCTCATGTTGCCGGCTACACCGCGGCTGCGCTGTACCATGCTCTCAAAATCGGCCTGATGAGACCCGACGGTAATGCCATAATCCTTGGCGTGATTGATATAATCAAATACCTGAGCGCTTTTCAGCAGCGCCTTGGTAGGGATGCATCCCCAGTTCAGGCACACACCGCCCAGTTCAGATTTTTCAATAATGGCAACACTCTTGCCAAGCTGAGAGGCGCGAATGGCTGCTACATAACCGCCGGGTCCGCTGCCGATAACTGCAATGTCAAATTTCATGAGATGGGTATATGGCTGCAAAAATAAGGGAAATTGTTTTTTTACATTCCGGATTTCTCAATAACTGTTGATGATGGTGATTTGAAAATAAGAGACCCGGCCGACAGGGATACCCTCCTTTACCCCTGAAACATAAGCCGGGCCTCTATTAGACAATAATAAACCAAAGGACCTGGGGGCTAAATAGACTGCCCTATTTCAGTCATTTGATTTAAAAATTATGTAAAAGTAGTAGAAAATAGTATAAAAACAAATTAACTTAGCGAAATGATAGAGAAAATGTCTGCTTTGGCTGCCGTGAAGGAAAAGTTAAGGATTCCTGTTGAGAATAAACTCATTCTTTGCCTTGATGGTGGGGGAATGCGAGGCATTTTGAGTATTCAATTATTAAAAACCTTTGAGAAAATGGTTGGTATGCCTGCTTACACCGTTTTTGATATGGTATCAGGAACCTCTACGGGGGCGATCATTGCTGCTTTACTGGCTACCGGCCATACCGCATCGCAGATTGAGCAGCGCTATAACCTGATGGTAGATGAGGTATTCAGTCCACTTTTTTTGGGTAACCGATTTTTCAATCCCCCGCGTTTTACCAAAAAGGCTTTTCGCCGATTTGCAGCAGAAATTTTTCGCGATATAACGCTCCGAGAAGCAACATCCATGCATGGTACGGATATCCTCATAACCGCCAAGGATATGGCTGCTGGTGAGGAGACCTTTTTTACAGCTTTTCGATTATCAGATAATCAATATTCAGGCACCTACGCCAATGTCCTGCTCAGGGCCGCACTGGAGGCATCCATGTCTGCCCCAACTTATTTTGCCCCGTTAGAACGCTTTGTTGATGGCGGTACAACCACCTATAACAATCCCTCAAGTGCTGCCATTATAGAGGCATTGAACTACAGTGGCAATCCCGGCTATGAATATGGTAAAATAACGGTGATAAGTCTGGGTACCGGCATTTCACCCCAATTTGTGAGTCTGTCTGATATCAGAAACCCCAAAGGGCCAGATATCGTTTTCTGGTTAAACTGGCTTATGACAGAGATGGGGCAGGATGCTTCAGATATGCAGACCGATCTGCTGCGATCCCCTCGCTTCAGGGATTTGATTGACTACCGAAGGTTTCAAATTTCATTTGATAGACAGGCATTGAGTAAGCTCCCTGACGTCAAATTTCCCATTCCCATGCACGGCTTTGGGTCATTACATGAAGTGAGTGATAAAATCTTGTACGGCATGGATATGTCGGAAACCCAATTTTACGAATTGGTAAAAATCATCGGTCAGCAAATGGGACTGTACATCGAAAAAAACAACGGATTTACCCGGGATATGGTGCTGAAAAATAAGGTGAGAGATGAACTCGTCACTGCCCGTGGTGACGTGGCTTCCATACTTAAGCAAATGAGTAGCCATCAGTGGCTGCAAAACCAACCGCTGGATTAAAGACTCAAACCCTTATTCGCAGCCCGCTTTCGGTCATTTTCGTCAAGCAAAATCTTACGCAGACGAATGCTTTGGGGCGTAACCTCCACAAATTCATCCTCCTGAATATACTCCATGGCTTCTTCCAGGGTGAATTCGGTGGGGGGGGCGAGAACGGCATTGTCATCTTTACCCGCAGCCCGGAAGTTGGTCATTTGTTTCGCAGTGCAGATATTCAGAACCAGGTCACCGGGTTTGATGTGTTCACCAATGATTTGGCCCGTATAAACTTCCACACCGGTGTGTATGAAATAGCTGCCTCGGTCTTTGAGTTTATCCATGCTGTAGCCGGTAGAGGTGCCTTTTTCTTTGCTGATCAGAACTCCGGAAATTCGCCCTGACATCGTTCCTTTGAATGGCTCATATCCTTTCAGGCGGTGGCTCATGATGGCCTCACCCTGCGTAGCGGTCAGCATATTGCTACGAAGTCCCATGAGACCGCGGCTGGGAATTTCAAACTCTATCCTCACCATATCTCCTTTGGGTAACATGCTCAGCATTTCCCCTTTTTTCTGGCTCACCAATTCTATTACTTTACCGCTGGATACTTCGGGTACATCCACAGTGAGTACCTCAATGGGCTCGCACTGCACCCCATCAATTTCCTTCATGATCACGCGCGGCTGACCTACCTGAAGCTCGTATCCTTCTCTGCGCATGGTTTCTACCAGAATACCAATGTGTAAAACACCACGGCCGTATACGATAAACTGATCGGCACTTCCTGTTTCTTCTACCCGCATGGCCAGGTTTTTTTCGGTTTCCTTCATCAGGCGATCGCGCAGGTGGCGGCTGGTTACAAATTTGCCTTCCTTGCCAAAAAACGGACTATTGTTGATGGAAAACAACATGCTCATGGTGGGTTCATCAATGGAAATAGGAGGCATTCCTTCCGGGTTCTCAAAATCAGCAATGGTATCACCGATTTCAAAATTTTCAATGCCGGTAACCGCACAAATGTCACCTGCATTAACCTCTGTGGCTTTGGCTTTACCCAGCCCATCAAATAAATAGAGTTCTTTGATGCGGGATTTTTGTATGCTGCCGTCTCTTTTTACCAGCGAAACCGGCATGTTTTCTTTCAGGGTGCCGCGATTGAGTCTCCCTACGGCAATACGACCTGTATAGTTGCTATAATCCAGACTGGTTATCTGCAATTGGGTAGATCCTTCATTTACCACGGGCTCCGGCACCACCGTCAGGATGGTGTCCATGAGAAAGGTAAGGTCTTGGGTAGGGGTTTTCCAGTTGGGGCCAAACCAGCCCTGTTTTCCGCTACCATAAATCGTGGTGAAATCCAGTTGCTCTTCGGTGGCGCCCAGGTTAAAGAACAGGTCAAAAATATCGTCGTGGGTTTGATCGGGGTCGCAGTTGGGTTTGTCAACCTTGTTGATTACCACAATGGCTTTTTTACCCAGACTCAATGCTTTTTGCAATACAAAACGGGTTTGAGGCATGGGTCCTTCAAAGGCATCCACCAGCAATAACACACCATCCGCCATGTTGAGCACTCGCTCTACTTCTCCACCAAAATCGGCGTGGCCTGGGGTGTCGATGATGTTGATTTTTGTGCCCTTCCAGTTTACACTTACGTTTTTCGCCAGAATGGTAATGCCGCGCTCACGTTCCAGGTCGTTGTTGTCGAGGATGAGCTCACCCACCTCCTGATTTTCTCGAAACAAACTGGCCTGATAAAGCATTTTGTCTACGAGTGTGGTTTTTCCGTGGTCTACGTGGGCGATGATGGCGATGTTACGAATGGGCATGCTAGTTTAAAAGTGCGCGAAATTACCGCTTATTGACCGCATTTTCGGCATGTGGCATTATCATTTGATTGTTAATTCTATATCAGTATGGCCCTTATTTTTATTATTTTTTGCAAAAGCGTAGAAATAAAACTATTAAAAATTGCAATCTTTAGCCATTTGATGGTGAAAATTGCCGGGTAATATTGGTGTTTGGATTGCAAAAATTCTTTTGTAGGTAAAATCACAACCATACAATTTTTACGGACTGTTTATTGCAAAATTCTCCATGCCGGCCGGATGTTTTTTTGCACCATGAAATGTTTGTTTATATCCATCGTTATGTTTGTTTTTACGCTGAATGCCCATGCTCAAAAGCTGCTGACAGTGCTGGAAGACTATCGCCCTTTGAAAAATGCCCATAGTGTGAATGAGGGTAAAGTCTGGGATGACTTTTATGAAGAAGTGCCAGATACCAATCGAATGATTGTACCCGGATTTACCTGGAAATGGGCCGGCCACACTTTTGACACCCTATTTATTGGTCAGGGTCGTATCTTGGCAGAAAAACAGGGTGTCCTTCTGAATTTAGGGATGTTCGAAGACCTTTGCGATCGTGGGATTGGGACAGATTCATCACTATCACCCATTTCCTGGAAAATTGTGCGAAAGTGGTGGAAAAGGGTGGTTATTATTGAGTGGGAAAATGCCGGCTATTTTGATGATTGGAGCTATCGTGGATTGTGTGATCGTCACATCCATTTTCAGTTGTGGTTGTATGAAAAAGACCACAGGGTAGAATTGCATTGTCGTAGGGATCTATGGTTCAGGGATGCAGCAGCCCCATTGCGAAAAGCAGAGGCACGATTGTTGTTGCCGGAGGGACAAAAGGTTTTTGCCCTGACCTATCAGCCATAATTGGACGATGCCGTATTTTTGCGGCTTCATGTCTTTCGAAACTGAAATTGCCCGTCGCAAAACATTTGCCATTATCAGCCACCCCGATGCGGGTAAAACCACCCTAACCGAGAAATTTCTGCTGTTTGGCGGACAGATTCAAACTGCGGGTGCCGTAAAAAGCAACAAAATCAAGAAAACCGCTGCCTCCGATTTTATGGAGATTGAGAAACAGCGCGGTATTTCGGTGGCCACGTCGGTAATGTCGTTTGAATACAAAGGCAAGCTAATCAACATTCTGGATACTCCCGGTCACAAAGATTTTGCAGAAGATACTTACCGCACCCTTACCGCGGTTGACAGCGTAATTCTGGTAGTGGATTGTGTGAAAGGTGTGGAGGAGCAAACCGAGCGCCTGATGGAAGTATGCCGCATGCGCAAAACCCCGGTGATTGTGTTTGTGAATAAGCTGGATCGTGACGGAAAAGATCCGTTTGATTTGCTTGACGAACTGGAAAACAAACTGAATATCCACGTGCATCCTATGTCCTGGCCCATCAATATGGGAAGGGATTTCAAGGGCGTGTATCTGCTTGAATCGGGCAGCCTGAATTTGTTTGAAAGCAACAAATCCAAGGTGAGTGATGACTATGTGCGGCTTACCGATTTGCAGGACGAGCAGCTGGATGCCAGGGTGGGAGAGAAGGATGCTGAGAAACTGCGTGAAGACGCTGAATTGATTGAAGGTGTTTACGGCAAACTGGATCGAAACCATTATCTGCATGCCGATGTGGCTCCCGTTTTTTTTGGTAGTGCACTGAATAACTTTGGTATACAGGAATTGCTTGATTCCTTCATAGAGCTCGCACCCATTCCACAAACGCGGCCTACCTCAGCACGTGATGTGGATCCGTATGAAAAGAAGTTCACCGGATTTATTTTTAAAATTCATGCCAATCTCGATCCCAAACACCGCGACCGCATTGCGTTTCTGCGGGTTTGCAGCGGGGTTTTTGAGCGGAATAAGCCTTATACTCATGTACGTTTGGATAAACAGGTGCGTTTTGCCAATCCGTACACGTTTTTAGCCCAGAGCAAAGAGGTTGTGGATGATGCCTTTCCGGGTGATGTGGTGGGTTTGTACGACACCGGGAATTTTAAGATTGGTGATTCACTCACAGAGGGTGAGAAGCTCATGTTTAAGGGTATTCCAAGTTTTTCACCGGAGATTTTTAAGGAATTGGTGAACCTGGATCCCATGAAAAGCAAGCAGCTTGAAAAGGGCATACAGCAGTTAACCGATGAAGGCCTGGCTTCTTTGTTTACCCAGGAACCTGGCAGCCGCCGTTTTGTGGGTACTGTAGGCGAACTGCAGTTTGAGGTGCTGCAATATCGCCTGGAGCATGAATATGGTGCCAAATGCCGTTTTGAGCCCCGTCAGATACACAAGGCCTGCTGGATGAGCGGCGACGAAAATGCGCTCAGGGAATTTATGAAATTCAGGATGAATAATATTGCTATGGATAAAGACGGGCAACCGGTGTTTTTGGCTGAAACGGCATATATCCTTCGCAGTATGCAGGAGAATTACCCGAAAATAACATTTCATTCCATCAGTGAATTTAATGTATAGTTGTAGAACAAAAACAATAAATA
>JBEDNI010000091.1:0-7431 GCA_041170685.1 Bacteroidota bacterium
TGACAGTTGAAAACCCACATCCATCAGGTCGTGTGGTGAAATAAGCAACTGAATATAGGCAGCTGCAAACAGTGAGTTGTAGGTATTGCCCCTGGCACCCAAAAACGTTCTTCCGGCCTCCATGATGCTAAACATGAGCGTAGCGCGAACCACCGAAGCCGATAATCCTGTAAGCACTGCATACGCCCACAGAAAAACCAACACACTCAGACCCTGCCAGAATTTGAGTCGTCCCGGACGCAGCGATCCCGTAAACAGAAATAACAATGCCATATAAATCAGTCCCACGTGCATGCCCGAAACTGCCAGCACATGAATGGTACCCGTGATGCTGAATGCCTCCTCTTCGGCAATATCGGCCTTGTAACCCAGCAACAATGAAGACATCAGGGCCGCCTTTTCCGGTGAATAATTTTTCTGTAAAACCCCGTTGATAGCCGCTACACCTGCATGTGAAGCCTTGATTAGCCAATTTGGCGATGCATCCACTTTCTGATAACTTCCCTGTGTTAAATATGCCTGAAAAGCTACTTGCCCTGGCTTCAACACATTCCGAAATGAAAATGCCTCAGGGAAAGCCGCATCCGGAACGGGCGTGAGCACATTCGGTATCAGAATTACATCGCCATATTGCAAGTTCGTTCCGGCAGGGTTGCTTTTATGAGGCCAGTACAGCAAAATCTTTCCGCTTGCAAATTGCGAATTCCCCACACTGTCAGTTGCCTGCAAAACCTCACCCATGGCACGTTTTGAAGCTGTTCTTTGCTGTAAGGGCTCTGCAATTCGTACATGAAAATATCGGGTAGGTGTATTTTTTATGTTACCGATATTTTGCTTCATAAAACTGTGTGTGCGGCTAAGGGTGATTAGATAACCTAAAAGTAGATTTAGCATTAGCAATAATGGCAGTCGCAGACGTTGCAATATTGGCAGAGCTTTGATTATCAGAAGCAAAACACCCGCTAACACAAGTGATATCAGCAATAACAATAAAGGACTTAACAACCCTATATACGGAAAGGTCAAACCCAATCCGACTCCCAACCCCAATGGCAGCAGCAACCTGAAGAAAGGAAATGCGCCCGGGTTCATACCTTAATATTAATTAGCAGGAGCGCTGCAGCAGACGCTTAAATTCAGCAGCTGATTCCTGTTTGCGCTGCCAATTTTTTTCATAGTAATGTTTATCAAAAATCTCCATGGCATGGGCGGTATCGCGACTGTAACCCATTTCATCGAGAAATTCCATAAACAGCTCAGTATTACCACCAAACAGCTGATTAATGTACTCAAATCGACGGGTGAACGAGATCTGGGATGCAATCTGTTCGGAGGTAATGCGGGGCGGCTTAAAGTCATGCTGCTCCTGTAACTGCTCAGACGGCTCATGGGTATCAATCTGTGCATCCAGTGGTAATTCTGTTTGTATTGGCTCTTCTTCAGCCACTTCTGCGATGACCGGATCTGTTGCCACAGGAATCTCTACTATTTTTTCCTCTGCCAATACAGGTTCTGCAGCCGGTTCGGCCTGCAATTCGGGTAATGTCTCTTCCTTTAATGGCTCCGTGAAAATCGGCGTAGAAATGATTTCTTCTTCCGGTTGGCTTACTTCCGGTGTTGTAATTTTAGATTCCGCAATCTCTTCAACTTCATCAACAGAGACAGATAACTCATCAGTTTGCGGTTCAAAAACGGGCATGGCCGTCTGATAAACCTCACCTGTCTGTGTTGCCATATCACTATTGAGGTATAATTCTGCGGCCAGCGAGCGAATTCTAATTAAATCTTCAAGTCTGTAAAAGATTTTGTTTTCCTTTTGTTCAGGTTGGTTTAATATTGCCAGTTCATTAAGAATTAACCGGATTTTTTCTGAAACTTTGTTTTCCATATAGAAGCGGCAGCAATTTACAACAAACAGAGCGATTGTATGAGTGATTTTACGATAATCTATGGCAGTATGTTTTCGGGAAAAACCACCCGACTGATAGAGGAATATAACCACAGTGCGCTTCCGGATACGGAGAAAATTGCCATCAAGCCTTTGCTGGACAATCGATACGCGGCACATAGAATTAGCAGCCACGGCGGGCTGCAACTGCCCGGGCACAGGGTTTCCAAAGCCGAAGAAATTTATCCCATTTGTACCGATTCCATCAAAGAAGTCTACATCGATGAGATACAATTTCTGGGAAAAACCATACCTGACGTGGTATTGGGGATCTTAATGCAAGGCATTAAGGTGGTGGCTTCCGGCCTGGATCGTGATTATCTGGGAAGACCATTTGGCGAAATGCCCCGACTCATGCGTATGGCCAACAATAAAATTCAACTGCAGGCAAAATGTTTTGTTTGCGGCAAGGCGGCACACTATACTTACCGCACTGCAGGCAGTGAAGATTTGGTACTCGTGGGGCATACAGACATGTACGAATCTCGCTGTAAGACCCATTGGGAAGAGGGGATGGGACAAACCCTACCCGAATGGTAAAAACGCCAGTGGCAACAATGCATCCAGCCACCATCGATAGGTGTTTTGCCTGAATTTTGTTTCAAATATGCATATCATCAGCACGAGCATACCATACACAGTGGCACCCCAGCCTATTGGAACATGATAAAACAAGGCCAGTATTATACCTGCACCGAATACCAGCAGTAAAAATGAAATAAGCACTCCCTTATTTAATCCGGCATTAAATAAATTAACATTACCCAGCCCTGCATCCTTTTTACGCTCTAAATAAGAAAATGCCATTACATTACACAGGCATACCAGCAATGTTATTTCCATTTCTAAGTCAGTTGCAGAAATATTGATGGCAAAACCGACCGACAGTGAAATAAGAGGCCATTTCAGCAACGCGGTAAACCAGCCATCGCCAAAAAAACGCAGCGCAAAATAAATAGCCCCAATCAAAGCGGTAGGCCAGAATTTGAGCATAAAACCATTAAAGGAAGAGGAAAATCCGTGTAAGACCATCAAACCTGCAAAGGCCACTGCGGAAAACACAATCAAGGCCATGTACCATCCGGTGAACACAGTGAGGTTTTCCTGTTTAATCCTTCTCAGGTCAAAAAAATGATCGATGCTGTAATACCCAAGTGTGGCAAAAAACAGCAAACCACCATTCAAATCCGGTTGCTGTGCAAGCACATAACATAAAGATACCGCCCAGGCCGTTACAAAAACACCGACCAGCTCAGTTTTAGGGTAGAAAAACAAAAGGTTAGTTTTTGAGAGCAACAATAGAACCTAAACCGGGAACAGCCCTGCGGAGTGTTTCTTCAATACCGGCAGTCATGGTCATTTCACTCATTTCGCAATGGCTGCAGGCACCGGTGAGCCGCAGCACAACATCACCTTCTTCCTTAACTTCCACCAGCTCTACATCCCCACCATCTGCCTGCAGGTATGGTCTAATGCTGTTGAGTGCTTCTTCTATGCGGAGGTTCAATGTCTGGTTTTCTGCCATAGGGATGTTGTACAAAGATATTAACCGGCGCTTGAATTCACAATACTGACCCTTCGTGCTACTTCAGCGGCCAACGTTAGATAGGGCTTAAATAATTCTGCCGTTTCATTGATGCACCCTTCATCTGCCATAGCCCTGTAATCCTGCACCAGTGGTAACTCACCCAAAAAATCAATTCCT
Organism: Bacteroidota bacterium; assembly: GCA_041170685.1. Lineage (GTDB taxonomy): Bacteria > Bacteroidota > Bacteroidia > NS11-12g > UBA955 > RGEC01. The sequence goes on from JBEDNI010000091.1 coordinate 3,654, forward strand.
GTTTCTTCAGCCAGTCGCTTTCCACCTCCTTGCCCGAAGATGTAGTACTTTTTTTCGGGCATATCATCGGGCACGAAATACGACATATTCTCTACCACCCCCAATATGGGTTTGGCAATCGAAGGCATTTTAAACATCGATATAGCACGCCTGGCATCTGCCATAGCCACCTCTTGCGGCGTGGTGACCAGTACCAGTCCGGTTAAGGGCACCATCTGGCTCAGGGTAATCTGTACATCACCGGTTCCGGGGGGCAAATCAATAATCAAATAATCCAGATTCCCCCATTCCGTGTCATTGATAAACTGCCTGAATGCACTACTAATCATAGGACCGCGCCAAACGATGGCCTGATCGGGAGCAGCCATAAATCCAATACTCAGTAACTTAATACCTTGTTTTTCAATGGGCACTATCCACTGCTTCCCTTCCCGCTCTATCATAGGAGGGGCTTCTTTCACTCCAAACATGGTAGGAATGGATGGACCATAGATATCGGCATCAAGCAACCCAACCGTAGCCCCGGAATGACGGAGTGCCAGTGCCAGGGAAACCGCTACGGAGCTCTTTCCAACGCCCCCCTTTCCACTTCCCACCGCGATTACATTTTTCACACCCGGCAATACTGCATCTGCCGCACGGGCACTGCTTACCCGGCTGGTAACATTTATTTCTACCGAAATTGCCGGATCCACCATCATGCGAATGGCGGTTTTACAGGCATTTACCATCATGTCTTTCATCGGACATGCAGGCGTGGTAAGTACCAGATCAAACGCAATTTTGTCAGTAATACTTAACTGCTGTATCATGCCCAGTGTAACCAGATCTTTTTTTAAATCCGGGTCATCTACATGGCTTAGCGCAGCCAGTACTTTTTCTTCAGTAATCATGATTTTCTTTTGAAAACACTAACCAATCTGCCAAAAAAACGTTTTTCAAATTCCCAAAAAAACCGAAACTGACCAAACAGTGCACCATATAACAGCAATACTGCGTTGTAAATGGGCAAAATAAACCAGTAGTAAGTATAGGTAAACCATTTCTCATTGGCCCAGTCAAATTCTGCTTTAAGAAAGCGTCTAAGAAACATAATGGTGGTACCTGTGAGGGCAAAAACACACAAAATTATCCATACTTTTCCGGCTGATTCTACATTCCATCGCCGCTTCAGGTTATCAATCCAGGACACGGAGCAAAGGTAATCTTTATTTGCGGGTTGACCTTAACGCATCAGGTAAATTACCCCTACCTGCTCTTTGAAAGAAGCATCTCCTTTGGAGGCGCGCAGCTTAAGTTCTTCACCACCGTCTTTAACGGTAACTTTATAAAAATAGGTACCATTCGCCAGTCTGTCTCCAAACTGGTCCGTTCCGTCCCAGGTCCAGTCTGTAATATTGTTGCCTATGCGCAGATTTCCGAGTTCCTCTTTGCTCACCTCCTTCACCGTGCGGCCCTCCACATTCATAATTTTCACGCGTATCTCTTCGGGTATGTGCGTTCCCGTGAGGGTAAACACAAATCGCATTTTACTGGTAAACGGATTGGGATATGGATAGAACCGTGTTACCGTCTTTTCTCTCACTACATTAAAACTGATTTCATAATCATTGCGTCCCGCCTGATTTCCGGAATAATCCCAGCTCTGCACCTTAAGTATGTAATTTCCGTCGGCCAGATCTAAAGGTCTATATTCCATGCTTGCGCGGTTTTGCCGATTATTGGCAGGGGAATAAACCAGCGCTTGGCCACTTACTGGCTCAAAGCTGCCGGAGCCCGGCTTCTTGATAAAAAGCATCATCTTTTGAGAATCAGACTGCAACAAATGCTGATTTTCATCTTTGCTGCTCACCAAAATGAACGGTGACGGGCTCACAATTTCACCATTCATGATGTGTTTACCGTCAAATGTTACATCCAACAGTGGATTCACTATATCTTTTTGCACATAAAAATTAAGTAACGCCGCATTGTTAGCCATGGTTAACTCCGGCTGTTTAAAACCGGCATTAAACGCGATTTGGAGAGCATAGGGGCCGCTCAAACCCAGGGTTGGGAGTGTTTCCCTAAAAACCAATATCGAGTCCGGCTGCAGGGCTGCAAACCGCATTTTTCCTGCTTTAATTTCCGTGCGGGTAACCTTGTGAAACATCTTGAATTCCATATCAATACTGTCCCTGAAACTTACCTTACTGATGTTTTTAAATGGCAACACAATACGGAAGGTGTCACCTTCATACAGCGTATCGTTGTAAAACTTGTACCCTGCAAGGGGAGCCGGGTAAAGCGTACCTTCGGGAACGGGGGCATGGGTAACGCGCCAGTGCAGCAGATTGGGGGCTGTATTGCCGGCCAGATCGGTAAACTGCCCTTTTAAATAAATATACTTGAATTTTTGGGTATTGACAGTAGTAAAATCATGTTGGGTAAGCACTGAATCCGATGCCAGCAGCGACTGTTCATTTCCTCCGGTATCGACTCCATACACCGATATATCAAACCTATCACTCTCCACCTTGGGAATTCGGGTGAGCAAAGGTCTTGTATACAATGATCCAAAACGGTCAACCGGTCCGATACGTTCACTTATCATGTAGCCTGAATTGGCGTCTCCCAGCATATCTGCTTCCACTCCCACGTAGGCAGCAACTGATCCAAACGTATGTTTTTCCTGCGCGGAACCGGGTTTGCTGCCTTTCTTACCCAGACACACCCACATGGCATCTGCGGTTCGGTATTGCGCACTGTCGAATATATTGCTGCCAATTTCATTGAGCGCTTCCATTACTTCGGGCTTCCAGGTATTGGCAAAATTTTGCCTCCTGCTGAATATGGTTACATAGTTGCTATCCGGAAGCGCGTTGATAAAGTTGATAAACTTATCCTGTTCAGACTCCAGATTCATCTGAAAAGCATAATAAAGCTGTTCATCAATATTATGCCCTAAGGTGCTCCACAGAGCTCCGGGCCAGCAATCGGGCCATACTTTGGAAGGATCAACCGCTTCACGCAATAATTTTTTCCCGTTCCAGGGTATGGCTACCAAACCTTCCTTACAAACACCCCAGTTCATATCCTGTCCGCCAAATCCACCTTCCTTTACTCCTTTATTGGGTTGATACATGTACTGACAGTCTATATAAATTTTCTTGAGAACCTTCTTAAATCTCAAGCTTTTTGTGGCTGAATCAACCGTAAGTCCTGAGAGTACATTGTCGGAAACCGGTTTCACATATTGCCAGTGTACATTTTGCATCCAACCCTCCTGGTGGCCTTTTATGTAGGTAAACGAACCGGTCTGCCAGCCTCCACCCTCATTTACGGAAGCACTGATACGGGCCCTCCAGTAGTAAGGCAGGGTATCTTTGAGCAGCGGCAATTTCACTGACCACTGAGCCATAATTGCCCGATTCAAAGGCTTTCCCTGCTTTTCAAGGGAAATAAGCAACGGACTGTTGAATCGTGGGGTGGTGTCCAGCTCAAAATAATAATCCTCATTTTGCTTGAATATATCCCCGGCCTGCGCAACCAGTGTAATTGTATCTCTGCCCCAGATAGCAAATTTCTTGGGCGAAACCAGATTTACCCCGTTGCCGGGTATGTAGCGCTTTAGGGTGGCTGCGTTGTTGAGGTAGGTATATTCGTCAGGATTTTTTTCCTTATTGATGGTCACATTAAAAAAGTTTTCACCCTTCACCTGAACATCTTTTGATGCTACCCGTATGAAAAGGGTATCTTCAAAACCACGCTGGGTGGCACGTGAACCATAATATCTTTT
>JBEDNI010000092.1:0-7144 GCA_041170685.1 Bacteroidota bacterium
CCGTTTACGCTGCGATACAGAAACTTATGCTCAAAAAACAACACCGGATTGGGGTCGTTGATGGCTGTGGCCAGCAATCCTTTGGCATCAAAGGGATTGGAAGGATAATATATTTTTAATCCGGGTACGTGGTAAAACCAGGCTTCGTTGCTTTGGCTGTGAAACGGTCCCGCCTGCACACCTGCGCCGGTAGGCATTCTCACCACCACATCGGCAGGCTGGGCCCAGCGGTAGTGGCTTTTGGCCAGGTTATTTACAATCTGGTTAAAACCGCAGGTTACAAAGTCGGCAAACTGCATTTCCACCACTGCCTTGTAGCCTTTGATGGCCAATCCGTAACCCGCACCCAGTATAGAGCTTTCCGTAATAGGCGTATTGCGCACCCGTTCCTTGCCAAACTCCTGATAGAAATTCTCCGTAATTTTAAATACGCCGCCATATTCAGCCACATCCTGTCCCATAATTACCAGATTAGGATGCTTTTGCATGCTTTGTTTCAGTCCATCGCTGATGGCATCCACCAGGCGTTTTTCGGATTCAGGTCCAGTGGGTTCAGTATTTTGTGTAGAAGCCGGGGCATACATATCTGCCAGTTCTTCGAGTTCATCTGCCGCAATTTCCGGTTCGGCAAATACCTCTTCCAGTCCTTTCTCAATTTCAGCCAGAAATTCTTTGCGAATTTGCTCTGTATCTTCTGTGGTAATGATGCCCTCATTCAGCAGCCATGCCTCGTAATTGTCAATGGGATCCTTCGTTTTCCATTCCTCGAATAGGTGAGGCGGAACATATTTGGTACCGCTGGCTTCCTCATGGCCGCGCATACGGAAAGTGATGCACTCCAATAAAACAGGTCTGGGATTTTGGCGGATATCATCTGTGAGTTTGCGCAGCGTATTGAATACTTCCAGAATGTTGTTTCCGTCAATCTGCACGGCTTCCATACCGTAACCAATGCCTTTATCTATGAACTGTTTACATCGAAACTGTTCGTTGCTCGGAGTGCTGAGTCCATAGCCGTTGTTTTCGATCAGAAAAATTACTGGCAACTGCCAAACAGCAGCCACATTCAGCGCTTCGTGAAAATCGCCTTCGCTGGTGCCACCATCTCCGCTGAAAACCACAGAAACTTTTCCTTCTTTATTCAGTTTGTGAGCCAGTGAAATGCCGTTGGCCACGCCCAGCATTGCGCCCAGGTGACTAATCATGCCCACAATGTGGTATTCGTTGGTGCCAAAATGAAAACTCCTTTCGCGTCCTTTGGTAAATCCTGATTTTTTCCCCTGCCATTGGGCAAATAACTTGCGGAAAGGAATGTTGCGCGTGGTAAAAACACCCAGATTTCTATGAAGCGGCAGTATGTATTCATCCCCATGCAATGCTAAGGCAGTTCCAACGGAGATAGCCTCCTGTCCCATACCGCTAAACCATTTGCCTACCTTTCCCTGCCGGAGTAGTATCAGCATTTTTTCTTCAATTACGCGGGGTTTTACCAGATTTCGGTAAATGTTGATCAGTTCGTTGTTGCTAAGATTTTGGCGGTCAAAATACATGACAGCGCAAAGGTAAGTAACAGAAAACGGATTGAAGGGATTTGCATTCAGAATGCTTCACCAAAGGCAAAGTAAAACCCGGATTGGCCCTTCAAACCGATGGCATAATCAATGCGCATGTTGATATGGGCCTTTCTGTCTGCGAGAAATCTAATACCTGCATTGGCAGCCGGTTTAAAAGGGTTTTTGTAAATGTCTGTGGGTTGAGTAAAGACGGTTCCGGAAGCGGCACCCAGCGCAAATCCCCATCGCCTGTAGACCGTTGCACGAAACTCGCTATTGAAAACCAGCATCCCCCTGTCTCTGAACCTTCCCAGGTAATAACCCCTCAGGTTTTTGTCGCCACCCAGCATGGCCATGTCGAAAAAGTGGGTAGGGGCAGATAGGTGTGAAAATGCCATTCGGCCTGCAATAATGGAGTTTTTACCGGTCTTGAAATACGTTCTGCCATCAACCGTTACTCGGCTGCCGTTACCGACATCACCCGCCATGTTGCGGATCAATTGTACATCCATGTAACTGCCTTTTTGCGGATTGAGTAGGTTGTTTCGGCCATCGTGCAGGCATTGTAACCCCACTGCAGTTACTTTCAGGGAACTTTCCGATGGGGATAGTTCAAACTCAATGTGGCTTCGTTGCTGATGTCGTAATACAGGCCCTGCAAACCAGTTGTTTCTCACCCGCTTTAGCGTAGCTATTTCAAACCAGCTTCTTCGGCTGTTGTAGGGCTCCCGGTTGCTTTCAGGGGTGTTAATCCCGTTGCCCCACCAAAAATCGGGGAAACGGCTGTAATGCCCTGTAAGTGAGAATAGCCATTTTTCGCCCGGTGAAAATACCGTTCCGGAAATTTCAGCAATGGATTGATTTTTCTGGGTGTATTGCAGTTCTGTTTTAACGGATGACAACCTGGAGTTTAGGTGGGTTTTAAATGCCAGCTGACAAACAGCTCCGGCGTACCCCCTTGTTTCAGGGGCATAGCCAAGGGTTGGAACCGCTAAAACACTAATTTTACCTGAATCTTTCGGGCTTGAGTGAAATGTGTTTTTAGCAGGTAAAACCATTGGTAACAGCGAAAAAGCGATATTCAACAGGACAACTTTCAAATCAATGCAAAAATACGACGATGTGGTTCGATTGATTTGGAAATGGGGTCAAAAATGCGTATATTTATACTTTCTATTTGAGTGCAGCTGCTTTGCCGTTAAATTCACGGCATATTTGCAGAAATACGCTTTTTTTGCAACCATTCACCCATTGCTGCGTCATTAATATTGAAACTACTTGTTAACGGATGAGGACATCATACAAGGTTGCAAAAAAGGAGACCGCCGCGCACAGGAAGCATTGTTTCTGCGCTACGGTAAAAAAATGTACGGCTACTGCCTGCGTTACTCCGGCAATCCTACCGATGCTAACGATCTGCTTCAGGATGGTTTTGTAAAGGTCTTTGAGTTTATCGGCACCTTCAAGGGAGACAGTGCCATAGAAGCATGGATGACGCGGCTGTTTATCAACCTGGCCATTTCACGCTTTCGCAAACGGAGTACCGGACCTCAGTTTGTGGAGGTGGATTCCATACCGCTTGCCGAACAGGCGGATGAAAAGGAAGAGGTTAAGGAAACCTTGCGTGAATCTGTGGACGAAGTGCTGTCTGCCCTTGCTGCCCTGCCGGAAAAGTACCGACTGGTAATTAACCTGTACGCCATAGACAAAATGAGCCACAGGGAGATTGCAGAGCAGCTGGGAATTTCCGAAGGTGGCAGCAAAAGTCTGCTCAGCAGGGGGCGTGTGATGCTTAAAGAACTTTTGGCTAATAAAAAGAAACGTTGAAAAACGAAGATATCCATACCGACCAGCAGCTTCAGGGATTGTTCCAGTCCTTCGAGCCGCCGCTGCCCAAAGGCGCCTGGGAAGGTATTGAGGATACCATGAACCGCAAGCGTCGTCGTCGTATTGCCTTTTGGTGGATAGCCGCAGCAGCCGTTTTGGTCGGTTGCATTAGTGGCTTGTGGTTCGATTTGTCTGATACCCAAAACACACACAAATCTGTTAAAAAACAGGAAACGACTGTCAACACCCCTGCAGACAGTCCAATCAAACCATCTGAAAACGCTGAAACCATCATCACTTCTGAAAGTCACAGCAAAAAGGATATTCAGACAGGAGGGGTTACCGTAAATCAGATTCAAAATGAGCCGATTTCAAACAATCCAGCAATACCTGAAAATTATGAACCCAATCAGGTTGGCTTAGAGCCCGTGTTGGAATCCAAACCCGGGCAGGTTGTATTGCCGCATCCGTTTGGACTGCGTTTGACTCCGCAGCAGTGGCCTGCAGTTAATGAGGTTAGGGCAGTTAAAATTGCCATAAAAGAGCAGCAAAAAGTGGCAGATTCGCTGAAAGCAAACATGGGTAAGTGGACTCTGTCCGCAGCGGTACATCAAATGCAAACAGGCAGCGGGTATGCCGTTAATCCTGAGTATAGCCGGTATGTTCACAAGAATTATCTCAGCCGGATGAAAGAAGGTGAGCTCAACATGGGTGGCACAGGTTTCGCCATTCATTTGGGTTACCGGATGAACCAAAAATACGCCGTTACGCTTGGTGCACAGTTCAGGCAGCTCAATATCAGGCAACAGTTCAATTTTACTGACGAAGTGCCGGTAACCCTAATGCCGGGAAATACCCCTGATGAATTTGGCAATTATCCCATCATCGGATACTTTGGAAATGCCGGAAGTGTAACATACAGCGGTTTTCAAAGAAATACCATTGTTGAGATACCCCTGGGCATGAATGCAGATTTTAGGATTACTTCCAAATGGTCTGTGAAACCGGCCATTTCCGTCAATACAGGGTTTGTTGGCGGTATCAATGGTTTCACGCTGGATTACCAGCAATTGCAGATAACGGCGCAGCGTTCGGAATGGTTCAGGAAGGTTCAGATGTCCGGATCACTTTCTATGGGTGCTTTCCGACAAATTAGCCGTAAAATGCAATGGGGTGCTACCCTTGGCGGCACTCGTATGCTTACGCCGGCATATATTCCCAATGCCAGCGTCAGACCCCGCAATCATTCACTGGGTATAGGTACACAATTAATCTGGAGGATTGACTAAATGATGACAGTGAAATCCCGCTTTTTACCTAAATTGCAGTTTGTGAGAATCCTGTTTACACTTCTTGCCATGCATTGCATGTTTGCCAAAGCACAGGTGCTGGAGCCCCTGGGTAACGGCCTTCCAAGCAAGGTGGTGGCCGCTTATGCATCAGGGCAGGATTATTTGGCTTTGTTCAGCGATGAAACTACCCAGGATACATCAGATTATATTGTGGCGCGTTGGAACGGTGCTTACTGGTCTTATTTCCCGGGGCTCTACAAGCCCGATGCGGTAAAAACAATTGATGCCGGATATGTATTTAACAGCGTAGTCATTTACAGAGATACGCTTTATGTGGGGGCTTTTATTTCAGGAGCCCAAAAAGATGTGGACGTACCTGTGAGCCATTTATACAAATGGAACGGTGAGCGTTGGGTGACTGATAACAGTGTGATAAAGAGTAAAAATGATGGCATTGTAGCCATGACCGTTTTTGATGACAAACTGGTGGTGGCCGGCAAATTTCTCGATGTAATCAACGGCAATCTGGTCAATAATATCGCCATCTATGACGGAGTAAAAGGGCAGTGGGGATTTTTGGGCAGCTCAAACACCAATCAGGGTTCTGATGGCGCTATCAAAGCGCTGCAGGTGCTGGGCAACAGACTCTACATTGCCGGTGATTTCCAAAACTTTGCAGGGACCTTTACCGGAAATATTGCCTATTACACAGCCACAAACCAAACATGGGGTGGCATTGGCAGTCCTTTCAATCAGAAAGTTGATCAATTGGCAGCATACGGTGATAAATTGGCAGCTTTAGGTTATGTGTCGGGCAAACAGGAAATCAGAGAATTTGATGGTAACTGGAGTTCAGCATTGTCATTCAGTTCTTTTAGCAAGGCAGATTTCACTACCATTGCAGGCTCCGCCAACACGCTATTGATAGGCGGAGACTTTCTCATTGGTGGAAATGGTAGTTCCATCCTGCGGTATGAAAACGGATTGCTCAAAACAACCGGAAACCGAATCAGTGGTATGTTTTATTTGGGACAGCGGGGTTCAGAAGCGTTTATCTGGGGCGATTTTACCGAACAAAACACCGGACTCAGGCGCATTTGTAAGATAGAAAGCAATGCCGGCGATATGGCAGGAGAGGTTTTCTATGATAAGAACCAAAATTGCATTAACGATGCGTCTGATATGCCCATGAATATGGTTACAGTGCGTTTTAGCAGCATTAAAACTGGTAAAATGTGGTTTGCGGTTACAGACTCCAAAGGACGTTTTGCAGCCGCATTGCCTGAAGATGACTACAGCATTCAGGTTTTTGCCGGCAGGCACTGGATGAATTCATGTCCCGGCAACTTCGCCAGCGCTGTAAAAAAAGGTGAGTACAGTATGGTTTCACTGTCTCAATACATGCCCCCCAATGTGAGTGATGTAGAAATCAATACGGATTTGATTACTCCGGGAAATGTCAGGCCGGGTGAAGAGATAAAAGCAGTTATAACGCTTAAAAATGCGGGTAACACTGTTATCAACGGTCCCACATTCCATTTGATTCATGATGCCAGATTATCTGATTTTACTGCCGACAGTTTGCCCGATAACTATGCCGGTAATGAGGCCACCTGGAGTATTACCCGATTTGAACCGGGTTCGGTGCGCAGCATACCATTTTCGTTTCGCTTACCTGCTAACGCGCAGACCACAGATCGTTTTCCGGTATACCTGAAAACAGGAACCACTTTCACCGTCGGAGATGCTTTCAAAGGCGATAATGTAGATACGCTTCAGTTGAAATTGATGGATAATACGGTGAGTGCGGTATCCAAGGTGAGTTTGAAAGGGGATGATGTTGATTTTAGGGTCAAAGATTTAACCTACCATGTTAACTTCACCAATACGGGTAAAAGTTTTGTCAAAAGACTGGTGATGCTTGATACCGTTGATGCAAACCTGCCCATGAGCCGTGTGGTTATTACAAACCTTTATCCGACTGATGCCGTGGTTCGCACAGAAAAAGGCAACATACTGGTGGTGGAATTCCCCAATGCCAATCTTGCGGCCCTGGAGTCTAATCCGGCTGCTGCCAGTGGGTTTATCACCTACAAAATAGAATTAACAGCCGACCTGAAATCAGGTCAGAATTTTTATAACCGCGCAAACGGTGACTTTGACAGCCGGTGGAAAGCCAGCAGTAACATGGTGGTGATAATGGCCAAAAACCCCTCAGTTTCTGCGAAAAAACTGGGTGAAGGTGATGCCAGAATGTGGCCTAATCCTGCCAAAGATGAGCTCAATATTCATTGGGCTGAGTCCATGAATGGGCCGGTTTACATAACAGATAACGCTGGCAGAATGGCAATGACCGTTCCTGTGTCCGGAAGTAGTGTTACAATTCAACTCAGCAAACTGAAGCCGGGTCTGTACTTCTTGAAATCACCGCATGGCGTCAGTGCATTTCAGGTGATTCGCTAAGCAATGCAT
>JBEDNI010000093.1:0-7135 GCA_041170685.1 Bacteroidota bacterium
ATCGATGTGGTCGGCAGCATACAATCGCCGTTTGCACAACAAGACAGCAAAGGAAATATCATCAATGATCCCTGGCCTACCCGTTTCTCGTCGGGTGGTTTTGACCTGGATGCAATAGGGGTGATTCATGCAAAACTGTCTACTCCAAAAAACAATCATACAATCAAACCGTCCATTAAAATAGGGCCCAATCCAATATACAATAAGCAGATTAATGTTTATTCAGCAGAACACACGACCGCTACATTGTATAGTTTATCAGGCGCTAAAATTGTATCATGGACTATACAAAAAGGTCAAAACTCCCTTAAAATTGACCAACATACCGGTATGTATTGCCTTGTTTTTGACATACAGGGAAAGACATTCACTCACATCATAGAAATAATACGATAATGCCCGATTACAAAAAATATTTTATTATCTCTGCGCCCCCTGCAGAGGTTTATATGGCACTCACCTACCCACCAAGTATTTGCCTTTGGGCAGGAGAAAACGCCATTATGGGAACAGAACCCAACAGTTCTTTCAGCTTGTTTGATGATAGCATTTCAGGAATCAACCTGGAACTCGAACCCAATAAAAAGCTGGTTCAGCAGTGGGATTTTGGCGACATTGAACCACTCAGTATTGTAACCATGAAGTTACATGAGCACAAGCAGGGATGCAGTTTGGAAGTGCGACATACCAACATACCTGAAGAGGCATGGGAAGACATAAGCACAGGGTGGGAAGACACCTATATGGCTTCGCTATTGGATTTCTTCAACTGATCAACGCAACAAATCTACCATTTCTGCCGTTCGCAAAAATGGGCCGTATACGTTGTTGGTGAGCACCACAAAACATTTATCCTCATCAAGACATCGCCAGAAATAGGTTCTGAACCCCTTCCACCAGCCATTATGGAACACCCACTTTTGACCGTTTAACACCTTAATCCTCCAACCCAGGGCATATCCGGCCCCATCTGCCGAAACCTGCACCTGTGACGTCCACATCAATTCTTTGCTGTTTTGGTTGAGCAGATAATTTCCCCTCAGAGCGCGATCCAGAAAAAACATCTCTACTCCGTTGGAATAAACCCCTTTATCACCGGTGGTGCCGTTGTGTGGAATATCTGAAAAAACCCGTCTCTTGTCATAACCCTGCACGGGGTAATTAAACAGCGGCACTGAATCATGATTACAGATGTGCGTGTACTTCATTCCGCAGGGCTCGAAAATATTTCTTCGGGCATAGGTTCGAAAATCCATACCACTCAGGCGTTCTACAATATGAGCCAACAGTGCATAATTGGAATTACTATAGGAATGGTAGGTCCCGGGTTCTCCAAAATTTCGTTCCGGCTGCTGATTCAGCTGAATAACCACATCAGAATTCTTCATGTGCGCAGACTGATTGGGCCACAGGTATGATGAAAAATAGAAATAATCCGGCAAGCCACTCATATGACACAGTAGATTACGGATGGTGAGATTGCGGCGGGTAAGTTCAGGAATATACCAGTGCACGCTGTCATCAATCAGTAGTAGCCCATCCTGTTGCAACATCATGACAGAAATTCCGGTGATGGTTTTGCTCACCGAAGCCAACTGAAAAAGATCATCGTTTATCAGGGTATCCGGTTTCCCGAAGTTGGCATAGCCATGTGCACCCTGAATGATGCTGTCATTGCGGAAGAAAAAGTACGTACCATTGAAAATACCGGTTTTATGATGATACTGAAAAAATGAGGTAATCTTCTTCTCTGTGCTGTCTGAAAAACGGGTATAGCGGGATAAATCGTAATACCTTGATGGAATGGGACCCGGTCCGGGCAAGGAAAAAGCGGTTAACACTAGATAACCCATTCCCATTCGAATCCATCCCCAAAATCGCATATCACAAATTTAATACTGCTGTAATTGTCATGAAGGCCAATTTTCACACAATGAACACATTTGGCCTGTAAAATGGAAAACGTTAGGGCACCCCGAGATATTTGTGGGTTTGCAAAGAAATTTTCCAATTTGGGCAGCGTTTAACATAATCCACAAGCATTGGAGTAACCGCTTCTCTTTTATCCCATTCCGGCTGCAACAAACAAATACAGTCTGATTTCACTTGCCCGGCCCATTGTTCTGCCCACTCAAAATCACTTTTATTAAACACTACAATTTTGAGTTCATCGGCTTTTTTCATCTCTGATTCCAACGGAAACTTGAACTTTTTTGGTGAAATACACACCCAGTCGAAGGAACCGCGCAAAGGATGAGCTGCTGAGGTTTCAATGTGTACGCGCATACCCTTGTCTTTAAGAGCCCCGGTTAATGCCGTTAAATCATACATGGCGGGCTCACCACCGGTTATAACGCAGCATAGCGCCCCGGAAGCAGCTGCGGTTTCAGACAACTCAACCACACTGATTCGAGGATGAACTTCTGCATCCCAGGATTCTTTAACATCGCACCAAACACAGCCCACGTCACATCCACCAAGACGAATAAAATAAGCAGCGGTGCCGGCATAATGCCCTTCGCCTTGAATGGTATAAAACTGCTCCATTACGGGCAGCGCGTCAATATGATCAAAGGGTTTGGGCTGCAAGTGCTGCTTTCCTGGCTTTTAACGTGTTCACTAATAACCCGGCGATGGTCATGGGACCTACACCACCCGGAACCGGCGTAATGGCAGATGCCTTAGGCTCTACGGATGCGAAATCCACATCACCGCACAAGCGCCAGCCGGCTTTTTTGGTGGGATCGTCCACGCGGGTTGTCCCCACATCGATTACCACGCAACCTTCTTTTACCATATCACCTGTCAGAAAACCAGGCTTCCCCAGGGCCGCCACAATGATGTCAGCATGTTGGGTAAACCATGTAAGATTGGGCGTTCTGCTGTGGCATACGGTTACGGTAGCATTGCCTGTTTCACCGGGGTTAGAGAGTAAAATACTCATAGGCCTGCCCACTATATTGCTACGACCAATCACCACCACATGCTTACCTTCAGTGGGTATTCCATAATGTTTCAGCATCAGGGTTATTCCGTAGGGTGTTGCAGGTTTTATACCTTCGGCTCCCTTGGTTAAGCGGCCCATGTTCACATCATGAAAACCATCCACATCCTTTTCAGGCAAAATGGCCAGGGTAACGCGGTTTTCATTGATATGCTTCGGCAAAGGCAACTGCACAATCAAACCATCTATCTGGTCATTGTGGTTAATCTCATGAACTTTTGCCAGCAATTCCTGTTCAGAGACCGTTTCCGGATAACGGATAACAGTACCTAAAAAGCCTACTTCATGACAGGCTTTTTCCTTAGCACCAACATAGGTTTGACTTCCACCGTCATTCCCAACCAGAATTGCCACCAGATGAGGAGGCCTTAATCCCTGGGCGACAAGGGCCTGAACTTCTTTGGAAAGCGATTCGCGAATACTTGCCGAAACCACACGTCCATCAATAATTATTGCCATAGCATGGCAAAGATAATGTCTGAATGCAAATCCCCGATTACATGAGCGTAATTACCGTACAGCCATCTCCACCTTGTTCTTCCTGCTCGCTGTGATAGCTTCTTACATAATTCACAGTTTTCAAATACTGCCTTAAAGATTTACGTAAAATGCCATCGCCCCTGCCATGTATAATTTTCAGATTAAACTGGCCCAAAGCATAGGCCTCATCCAGCCACAAGGCCACTTTTTTCAATGCATGTTCTTCCCTTTCACCGCGCAAATCCAGGCGGGGATTGAAAGTAGCATTTCTTTCCACCCAATTAAATCCTTTGGTGGTTACAATTGACTTTGCGTTTTTAGGTTGCTGAGCGGGTTCCACCTCGGTCAGTGGCAGCCATACCTGCACGAGTCCCAGCGCCACTTTCAATTTGTCCTTTTTCACTTCAAGCACCTCGCCCACCGCACCATTCTGCACACTTTTCACAGGCATCCCGGGAATCCATTTGATTTTCAATGCGGGCTTTTCAAGCTTTTCGGACTTCACCTCCTTCTCCGGTTCGGTTTTCATCTTTTCCCTAAACTGATTGAATTTACCCCGAACCTCTTGTGTCTTGACTTTATCAGCTTTGTGCTCCCGAATAACCCGAATGGTCATTTCTATCTGTTTATTGGCTTCATCCAGCATCCTGCCTGCCTTTATTTTGGCCTGATCAAGCATTTCCCTGCGCCGGGTTTCAATTTTTTGCTTGAGGGAATGATATTCCTCCAAAAGCATTTGCAAATGCTTTTCTTTCTGCTCATTTTCAGCCAGCAAGTGTTGCAATTTTGCCTGTTGTTGTTCCAGCTCTATCAGCAAATGTTCCGTCTTGCGGCTTTCTTCACCGCCCAGTCCTTCGATTTCTTTGATAACATGGTCAGAAAATCCTGTTTTCTTCAAAAGCTGCAGGGCAAAAGAACTTCCCGGTTTGCCGGGCACCATCCTATACAACGGCTGCAGATGCTGCAAATCGTAGGCCATCCCTGCATTCAGCACACCCGGTGTTTGTCCGGCCCATTCCTTAACGCTGCTAAAGTGGGTGGTAACAATCGCACTGGCACCTTTTTCCAAAAGCTCTTCCAATATTACCCGTGCTATGGGGCCACCAAATCTGGGATCAGTGCCATCTCCTATTTCATCCACTCCCAGCAAAATTCCGGGCTTTGCAGCCGCCGTCATGGCTTTCAGGTGGGCCAGATGTGCACTGAATGTGCTGAGACCGGCTTCCATACTTTGTCCGTCGCCACAATCAATCATCATTCCCTCAAAAACACCACATTCGCTATCGGGCGATGCCGGTATAAACAAACCGTGCTGCACCATGTATTGCAGCAGGAATGCGGTTTTCAGGGCCACACTTTTTCCACCGGCATTGGGACCTGAAATTATGAGAAACCGATTTTCCAGGGTAAGCTGTAAATCCAACGGCACCGGGTTTTGGCTTTTCAATAAAGGATTAATGGCCTTTTTCAGGGTAATAATGGGATGAGAACTAAGAACAGGCCGCTGTGCAACTATGCTACCGAAATAGGCCATTTTGGCCGACAAAATATCCATACTGACCAGCGAATGCATGGCCGCATCTACCGCATCACGGTATGGCCTGAGGGTATCGGTTGTTTTCAGTAAAATCCGCTCCCGCTCTCTCCGACGCTCGGCGTAAAGCTCCTTCAACCGGTTGTTAAGCTCCAGACTCTGCACCGGCTCTACAAACAAAACCTGCCCGGTAGCGCTTACATCCTTCACAAATCCGTCTACCTTCCGCTTGTGCTCTGCTTTCACCGGAATCACAATTCGCTCCTCGCGAACCGTCAATTCTGCATCGGCGGTATACCCCGCATCACGCCATTGTTTAAAAATCTGTTTAACCTGATTTCTGACTTCCTTTTCAATCCGCTCAATATCCGTGGTCAGCTTCGAAAAAGCCACCGAGGCATTGGGTTTCATGTGTCCCTTATCATTAATGACCGCATCAATGTGACGGGTAACCGTTTGCAAACCCTCATCTTCTATTGCCAGGGCATATAACAAAGGATAATCCGAACTGAATTTTCTAAGCACAGCCGAAAAACGGAGGTAATTATGCACAGTGCGGCTAAGAGAAAATAGTTCTTCCTCGGTGAAAAACGCATTCTCAACTCCCAGCACCGAAAGACCCTGTACCAAATCTTCACTGCCCTCAAAAGGCAAAGCCGAAGGGTGTTTTTCCGAAAAAAGCCGCCATTGGTCTGTCTGATCGAAATGCAACTGAATTTCGGATACATCCGTGAGCATCTGCATACCGGAAAATCTCTGTGAAGATGTAGCAAAACGACATCTGCTCTTCAGGGCTTCCCGAATACGGTCAAAACCAATGATGGTCTCAAATTCCGAAGGATAAATCAAGGTCGCTCTTTTTGTTTTGTGAATTGCATTTTTTGCAATCGCGTGATTACCTTTTCCATAATCGCGGAAAACTGCTCGGGATGTGCCTGGTAGTAGGCAATGGCCGTCTTGAACTGCTCTTTGGCAATGTGATGCTTATTAAAAATACCGGCATATTCTTTCTCCCATAAACTATCGGGCAATAGGCCATGATTGTAATTGATGGCGTTGGCCGACTCCATCAACATTACATCGGTCATCACATCCACCATTTTTTCCTTTGGGAGAGGTGCTTTTTTTGCACAGGCGGCAACCAATACAAGGCATGCTATGGTAATTTTGCGAAGTAACACAGATACCACAAAATTACGAAAATGAATACGATAGCCACACGGTTGCAGGATATAAAAAATGAACTGGGTACAAAAACCCGGCTTCTGGTGGTGAGCAAATACCGCAGTATCGCTGATATTGAAGCGGTGTATGCAGCCGGTCAGCGCGCGTTTGCAGAGAACAGGGTGCAGGCATTGCTGGAGCGTTACGATGCACTGCCTAAAGACATTGAATGGCATCTGATCGGACATTTGCAAACCAATAAAGTTAAATATATCGTTCCTTTTGTGAAATTGATTCACAGTGCAGACAGTCTGAAGTTACTACAAGAAATAGACAAACAAGCCGAGAAAATCAATAAAGTGCAGGATGTGCTGCTGCAAGTGTTTGTTGCCCGGGAAGATACCAAGTTTGGTCTGACTCCGGATGAGGTAAAATCTTTGTTGGCCAGTAACGATTTTCAGCAACTTAGGCATATTCGCGTGGTGGGTCTCATGGCCATGGCAAGCAACACCCCCGATCAACAGCAGATTAGCCATGAATTTACGTTGGTGGCTGACCTGTTTAAAGAACTCAAACAAGGACTGATGAAGCAAAACGAAGCTTTTACCGAGCTCAGCATTGGTATGAGCAGCGATTATCCCATAGCGGTTGCGTGCGGCAGCACCATGGTGAGGGTGGGAAGTAAGGTATTTGAGGGTTGAGTGGGCCCGAAAATGTCATTACACAGCTGCTTTTCAGAGAAATATTATTTTTTTACTTAAAAAAATAATCAGCAAAACACAGGCAACAAAGAGGAATACAAACTTCGGCCAAAAGAAAAAATGAATGGTTTGGGATATGAATGCCGGAGCTTCCGCATTTACTGAAGGATTTTCAATTCCCTGTAAAACCCGATTTTCACCACTTTTAATATCCTGTTTGTTATTTTCTGAAAGTTTAGCATGATCGTCCTC
>JBEDNI010000094.1:0-13737 GCA_041170685.1 Bacteroidota bacterium
CGGTGTCCAAAACCACAACCCAATTCCCAGCTCCACCAGCTTGCGTAAAGCAACCCAACCCCCAACACCAGGAACAGCAATTTCCACCCGTTTACCATCTTTTTTCCAATCATCCACACTACCCCGGCCAAGGTAAAAACATGTAAAGGATTATTGATGAGCCACCCGTTCTGGAAGGCGAAAAAAACATGAGCCAGTTTTGGGTTTTTCCAAAACAGAAAAGTTTCATTTCCATACGCGTAATTCACATATTGGCCAAAAGCATATTGGTAATACAGCAGTTGTGGTATAAACAAAAGAAAAACCACGCCGGCAAAAAGCAACCAGCGCGCAATGTTTGCCTTTACCATTAGAAAAGCATCCCGAGGACGTTGCAAATCCCAAAACACCAACAACCCCACAAAAACAACATTGATAGGCCTCACCAAAACCAACAACCCCACAATCAAACCCAGTAGCAGGTAGTGCCCTGTTTTTTGTGAATCGAAAACCACGGTTTTGAAAAAACCACGGTTTTGAAATACACCAGCAAGGCAACCAGAAAAAACGAGTAGTTGTGCGACAGACCCGCATCTTTAACCAAATAGTAGATCAGGTTTGTGCCAAGCAGAAAAAGGGTTGTACCCAAAAGGATAATCCGTGTTGGGAGTTGGGTTTTTCTTTTTAATGTCAACAACACCAAAAACAACCCCAACATTCCATAGAACCAGGCGGACACGCTGCGCATGCGATGGTAGGGTATGGAAAACCCATCGGTAGGCTGGTTGGTAATTTTGCAGTAAATATGTGTTATTCCAAAAAAAGGAGCATCCAGAATGGCCACCCCGCAAGGATATTTCGTAAAAACCACGGGGTTTGACTTTTTGGGGTTGCTCTTCACGAATAAAAACCCTTGTCCGGAAACACTGTCTACCTTATTGGGGAATTTGTTTGGATTGAAATCATACAAAAACAAAGCCGGCAGGTACACGTAGTAACCGGCTTTATCTGCATATATCTCACTGCGGTAGTTTAGCGGGGCTTTGTTGTTGTGAATGTTAAACGAAACATACAGCAACAATGTTCCTAACGCGATGCAGTAAGCGAAGAGGGGCCTCATGGAGAAATCAAAGGACAAAAATAAGGGATTGGGCCCACGGGCCGGGCCTGTTAGCCAACATCTCACAATCGGCTGTCACACTGAGCTCTTCGAAGGGTGATGCCGATTGCGTTTCAGCACCGTAATAAAAGTGGTTGGCTAGGACGCCAAACAGACAACAATTTACAACAAGCTGTTGGCAAGGTTTGCCAGCGAACTTCTCTCGCCCTTCTCCAACGTAATATGGGCATACAATGGCTGATTTCTCATTCTGTCAATCAGGTAGCTTAAACCATTTGACTGAGCATCCAGATAAGGGGTGTCAATTTGGTTTATATCTCCCGTAAACACGATTTTAGTGCCTTCGCCAGCCCGGGTAATGATCGTTTTTATTTCGAGAGGAGTAAGGTTTTGGGCTTCATCTACAATAAACATGATATTACTAAGACTTCTGCCCCTGATATAAGCCAACGGGGTTACCATCAGTTTTTCGGTATCTACCAGCTCTTTAATTCTTTGATTTTCTTTCGAGGTTTCCTTAAACTGGCTTTGGATAAATTTAAGGTTGTCCCAAAGGGGTTCCATGTACGGGTTAATCTTAGCCTTAATATCGCCCGGCAGATATCCAATGTCTTTGTTGTTGAGGGGAATGATGGGGCGTGCCAGAAAAATTTGCCTGAAAGCACTGCGGTTTTCCAGAGCACAGGCAAGCGCGAGAAGGGTTTTGCCCGTACCGGCAACCCCTTGTATCGAAACAAGCCGGATGTTGTCGTTCATCAGTGCATGCATCGCAAACGCCTGCTCGGCATTTTTGGGTTTAATTCCGCAGGCATACGTTTTTTCAACCCGCTCCAACAGGTTGTTTTCCGGGTTGTAGTAAGCAAGCGTGCTGTTTTTGTTGTTTTTAATGATAAAATAATGATTGGCAACAGGTTTTGAATCCAAAACAGGGGCGGGTTCCGCTTGTCCCTGATGGTGAAGCGTGTCAATAATTTGACTATCGCCGGTTTCTATCAGTGTAATTCCCTTATATAACCCCTCTACATTTTTAATTTTACCGGTTTCGTAATCCTCAGAATTAAGGTTTAAAGAACGCGCTTTTAAACGCAGATTGACATCTTTTGTAACCAAAACCACTTTTCTCCCGGGATATTGTTCTTGCATGTGCAAGGCCGCATTAAGAATCTTGTGGTCCGCTTTTTTATCTCCAAAAACCTTGGTAGCGTCCAGCGACGAACTCTCATCCATTATCACAGAAAAAGAACCGCCGGCTCTGGGAGCCAAAGAAATCCACCCGCTAAGGGCCGTCCCGTTGCTTACCTTATCCACAAAGCGTATAAATTCCCGGGCCTCAAAATTTAGGGTGTCATTTCCTTTTTTAAAATTATCAAGCTCCTCTAAAACCGTAATTGGAATGGCAATGTCATGCTCCTCAAAATTTAAAATAGCATTGTGGTCATACAGAATGACAGACGTGTCTAACACAAAAATTTTTGTGCCGGTTTCCGGATTCTTCTTTTTCGCTTTAGGCATTTGTGCGGCAAATTGTTTGCCTCAAAAATCCACCAAAGAACATGCAGTTTGATGTTAAATTAACGTAAATTATCAACACCCCCCAAAATCAGGGCTATGCCCGCTAACTTTGTGCAATTTTGGACCATGCCCAAAGACTCTTCAATTAAACACGTTCTCATCATCGGCTCCGGGCCTATTATCATCGGACAAGCTTGCGAATTTGACTACTCCGGCTCTCAGGCCGCAAGAAGCCTGCTTGCGAATTTGACTACTCCGGCTCTCAGGCCGCAAGAAGCCTACGTGAGGAAGGAATCGTCGTGTCGCTCATCAACAGCAACCCTGCCACCATCATGACCGACAAAATGAACGCCGATCATGTGTATCTCTGGCCGCTTACCCCGCAAAGCATCGAGAAAATCTTGCAGGAACAGCAAATTGACTGTGTACTGCCCACCATGGGCGGCCAGACCGCGCTGAACCTGGCCAAAGAATGCGATGAACTGGGCATCTGGAGCAAATACAATTGCCGCATTATTGGGGTAAACATCGAGGCCATCGATAAAATGGAAGACCGCAAGTCAGATTGCCAATAGCTTTCTGGAAGGCAAAGAAATTGCCCAGCGCATCGGCTTTCCCTTGGTGATTCGCCCCAGCTACACACTGGGCGGTACGGGCGGTAGCATCGTTTTCAAAAAAGAAGAATTTGATGCGGCCCTGCAACGCGGACTGGAAGCCAGTCCGGTGCACGAAGTGCTGGTGGAACAAGCTGTAATGGGCTGGAAGGAATATGAGCTGGAATTGCTGCGCGACGGTAAGGACGACATCGCCGTTATCTGCACCATCGAAAACTTCGACCCCATGGGCATTCACACCGGCGACAGCATTACCGTTGCCCCTGCCATGACGTTGAGCGATGTGTGCTTTCAGCGCATGCGCGACATGGCCTTCAAAATGATGCGCAGTATGGGTGTGTTTGCCGGCGGTTGCAATGTGCAGTTTTCCGTAAATCCCGAAAACGAAGACATCATTGCCATTGAAATCAACCCGCGTGTAAGCCGCAGCTCGGCACTGGCCAGCAAAGCCACCGGTTATCCCATTGCCAAAATAGCCGCCAAATTGGCCATTGGTTATTACCTGGATGAACTCATGAATCCGGTTACCAAAACCACCAGTGCGTTTTTTGAGCCCGCCATTGACTATGTCATTGTGAAAATCCCACGCTGGAACTTTGACAAATTTCACGGTGCAGATCGCCGATTGGGCTTCCAGATGAAGAGTGTGGGTGAAGTGATGGCTATTGGACGGAGTTTTCAGGAGGCCTTGCAAAAGGCCTGTCAGAGTCTGGAAATAGGACGACACGGCCTGGGTGCAGACCGCCCGGCAGAAAGAAACCTGGAAGTGTTAGCCGAAGGCCTGGAACGCGCCAGCTGGAACCGGGTGTTTCAGGTTTACGATGCCCTGAGCCTGGGTTTACCCATCAGCACAGTGCAGAAAATGACCAAAATAGACCGGTGGTTTCTGGAACAAGTGGCAGAATTGGTAAAAACCGGCAACGAAATTAAGCGATACAAAATCAACAATCTGCCTGAAGAACTCCTGAGGGCATCAAAGGAAAAAGGATTTAGTGATGAGCAAATTGCCTGGCTCATGGGAAACTGCAGTGCAGAAGAAGTTTACGAAAAACGCAAAGCACTGGGAATACGCCGCGTTTACAAGATGGTCGACACTTGCAGCGCCGAATTTCCCAGCCCCACCAACTACTTCTACTCAACATTTGACGGGGAAAACGAAAGCGCGTTTTCAGACAGAAAAAAAGTCATTGTGTTGGGAAGCGGCCCCAATCGCATCGGGCAGGGAATAGAATTTGATTACAGTTGTGTACACGGAATTTTAGCCGCCCGAGAAGCTGGCTATGAGGCCATCATGGTGAATTGCAACCCTGAAACCGTGAGCACGGATTTCGATATGGCTGATAAGCTGTATTTCGAACCGGTGTATTGGGAGCATTTGTGGGAATTGATTGAATACGAAAAACCTGAGGGTGTAATTGTGCAGCTGGGTGGCCAAACCGCCTTAAAATTGGCCGAGAAACTCCACGAGAAAGGCATCAAAATCATTGGCACCAGCTTCCCTGATATGGACATGTCCGAGGATCGTGGCCTTTTCAGCGATTTGCTTGCAGAGTTGAACATTCCCTACCCCAAATACGGTGTGGCACTGAATGCCGAGGAAGCCATCAAAATTGCCAACGAAGTGGGTTACCCGGTATTGGTTCGTCCCAGCTACGTATTGGGCGGCCAGGGCATGGTAATCGTTATCAACGACGAAGACCTTGAAAAAGCGGTGGTTAAACTGATGGGAGACTTGCCCGGAAACCGCGTATTGATTGACCATTTTCTGGACAGGGCTGAAGAAGCTGAAAGCGACAGCATCTGCGATGGAGACGAGGTGCATATCATTGGCATGATGGAGCACATCGAACCTGCCGGCATCCACAGTGGAGACAGCAGCGCTGTGCTACCCCCGTTTAGCCTTAGCGATAATGTTAAGCAGCAAATGGAGGAATACACCAAGCGCCTGGCCCTAAAAATGAACATCCGCGGCTTGCTGAACATACAATTTGCCATTAAGGAAGAAAAAGTATACGTAATCGAAGCGAACCCCCGTGCCAGCCGCACTGTTCCTTTTATCTGCAAAGCCTACGATGTGCCTTATGTGAATATGGCCACCAAGGTGATGCTGGGGACTAACAAAATCAAAGATTTTACCATTCCGGAAAGGCCTTCAGGATATGCTATAAAACAACCGGTATTCTCGTTTAATAAATTCCCCGGCGTGAGCCGCGAACTGGGGCCCGAAATGAAAAGCACCGGAGAAAGCATACTCTTCATCAAAGATCTGCTTGACCCTACATTCAGGGAGCTGTATAAAATGAAGAGCGTGTATCTGAGTTATTAATATCATGAAAGCCCTCATACAGCGTGTAAAAAACGCATCGGTGAGCGTTGGTGGAAAACAACAGGCAAGCATAGAACACGGTTTGCTGGTATTGCTAGGCATTACCGATTCAGACACCACTGCCGAGGCGGACTGGCTGGCGGCAAAAGTGGCAAACATCAGGATTTTTAATGATGATTCAGGCAAAATGAATCACAGCGTATTGGAAACGAATGGCGATGTGATTGTGGTAAGCCAGTTTACCTTATATGGAGATGCCCGTAAGGGAAACCGCCCCTCGTTTGTGCAAGCCGCAAGGCCTGAAATCGCTGAGCCACTCTATGAACACTTTGTTGCGGCGATTCAGGAACACCTTGGCAAACAAGTGCAGACCGGGGTTTTTGGTGCCGATATGCAGGTTTCTCTGATCAATAACGGACCGGTAACCATCATCATAGAAAGCCCACAATAAAGTAATGAGCGGTAATTATTCGGTCGTTTTGACCACCCGTTAAATAACAACAACTTCAGGGATATGTTCGTATATATGGTTGTCTATCAATCGCACCCCTTCCACATATCCGGCAAAGACAGCCGCTGTTTTTTTATCTATTAAGGCAACAGCAGTCGCCATATCCGGTAAAGACACCACGTCGAGGTACTCCACTTGAATCCCTCGTTTTTCTAAATATTCCCGAGCCTCTGCCAGCCCTGAAGCCAATGTTTTTCCAATCAAAGCCAGTTGAAGCGCCCAGTATATAGCACCTGCCTGTTTTACCCCCTCCTCCGAGAGCCGCATATTCCTGCTGCTTAGGGCCAACCCCGATGAAGGGTCTCTTTTTGTGGGTTGGTTGTGCTGTTGGATACCTTGAAAACAATGTGTAATTAACTTTTCTACTACCAGACACTGTTGAAGGTCTTTTTGTCCGAAAAACACATCAGAAGGGTGTATAATAGAAAAGAGCCGGTGTAACACCTTTACAACCCCCTCAAAATGGCCCGGGCGGTGATATCCTTCAAATACCTGTCCGAGTGTGCCCAGGTCCAAAGAAACAGGAGGTAAGCCGACCGGGTATAAATCTGCCGTTACGGGCAAATAAACGGCGTCAACCCCCGCATGTTGCAGCAACCGTAAATCCTCTTTGATGCTCCTGGGGTATTTCTGAAGGTCTTGTTCGTTGTTGAATTGGGCAGGATTAACATAAATACTAACCAATACGGGCCTGTGTACAACGCGTGCTTTTTCAACCAATGCTAAATGACCAAGGTGTAATGCCCCCATGGTGGGAACCAATGAAACACCCCCCGTTTGCGATTGTGCCCATTTTGAAACAGCGTTACTGTGATAGAAAATCTTCAATAAAAACGATAAATTTCCTCGCAAATAAAGGGTTTAGGTGAAGAAAAGTTTTGATATTAAGAAAAAATTATGTTAATTTTGTAAATACTAATCTTCCCAATAGAGTTCCCATTCATGAGTATCACCAAAAAACGCGTTCTGTTTGTCAGTTCAGAAATGGCCCCCTTCCTTGAAACCGAAAGCGCTCAGGCCACCATCGCAAGAAACCTTCCCCAGGCGCTCCAGGAGCGCGACAATGAAATTAGAATTCTCGTTCCCCGTTTTGGGGTAATCAACGAAAGAAGAAATCGCCTCCATGAGGTGGTTCGCCTTTCTGGAATCAACATTTCTATCGACGACAATGATAATCCGCTGATAATTAAAGTAGCCAGCATCCCCCAGACCAAAATGCAGGTGTATTTCCTTGATAACGAAGATTATTTTCATAGAAAAGCGATTTTTCAGGATGAAAAAGGCCGGTTTTTTGATGACAATGACGAAAGAACCATTTTCTTCTGCAAAGGTGTGATGGAGACTGTAAAAAAACTCGGATGGGCCCCCGACATTATTCATTGCCAGGGATGGATGACAAGCCTTATTCCGGTATATCTTAAAACCGTTTACAAAGACGAACCCGTGTTTCGCGATGCCAAAGTGGTATACAGTGTTTACAATGATGCCGAAGGTTGTCTCGGTACGGATTTCTCCCGCAAAGCCAGCCTAAATGAAATAAAAGACATTACTATGCAATGTTTCGCCGATGGCAATATCAAAAGCCTGCACCAGGGAGCTGTAAGCTACGCCGATGCCGTGGTAACATCTTGTGACGAAGCACACCGCTGCGTGGCAGAACATATCAGCTCAAAGCCGGTTATGCGCCATACCGACGAACCTATCGGTGAGCAGTATGTAAGTTTTTACGAAAAAGTGATTTCACAAGCGATCTAAAACAGCGAACTTTGTCCCTGTGATTAAAATGCTGTCCCGGGTTTTTCCGGCAATGCTGTTGTTGTTTGCCTGCAAAAGACAGGAGGGAAACATCGTGTTGGACGGACAGGGAAACGCAGGACAGATGCAGCTGTTTACCACAGACACACTTAGTTTGTCGGCCGTTACAGTTCAGGAAGACTCGCTGCCGGGAAACAACATCCGTTACGTACTGTTAGGTAGCATGAACGACCCCCTTATCGGGACCATTTCTTCCGGGGCATACGCACAGTGTGGTTTACTGGAACCCACCTCAGACTTCCCCAACACCGAAGAACCGGACTCAGCCGTTTTATTTATTCCCTTTATTAACGGACTTAATTTTTACGGGGATAAACAAACCCATCTGGGATTTTCTGTCGTTCCGCTGAAAACAGGAATAGCAGCTAACAACACCTACTACCAGGGTGACGCGCTGGAAACGGACCCGACTTTGGAAACCCGATACTATGGACCTATCTACCATTACAAATCAGATAGTATACGGTATAAAAAAAGCAGAATTGCGCTTACACCGGGAATACGCTTGCGCTTATCGACAGGTATGGCGCGCAAACTGATGCAGCTTCCCAAAGAATCATACACCAGCGAGGAAAGCCTCATTACCAATTTTCCGGGTATCGCAATAATGCCGGAAAACCGCGATTTGGGGGAAGGAAAAGGAGGATTTGGGGTATATGATTTTAATAATATAATCAGTTTTGCATACAGGGCTAAAATATTGCTGTATTATCGCGATACGGCAACACAGGTGTTTACTTTTACCGGCTCAAAAACCACCATTAACAAGGGCTTGCCGGGCGTGTATAAACCCGCGATTGCCCAGCAACTTAGGCAGCCGGGCCAATCATTTACCATAACCTATGCACAAGCCCCTAACGGACTTAAAACACATATTCGAATTCCTTACTTGCAGAACCTGTTAAATCTGGGCAGCATTGCCATTAATAAGGCAGAACTGCAATTTTTTGTAGCCCCGGGAACCGCCACAACCTTGCACCCTGCACCCGGGCGATTAAACCTATTTCAGCCGGCCGGCAAAACCAGCGATCGCAACACTTTCGTGGAAGACGGTGTTTCAGATAGCTACGGTGGGACATACAACGAGAATGAGGGTAGCTATCGGTTTACCCTGACCAAGCACATTCAAAACATCCTCAACGCCAAGAAGTTTTACAACGAAGATTTTAACTATGGACTTTACCTTGCAGTTCCTTCTGATCAGCCCGTAAGTGGAGCCCGCGTGGCCATTGACCATAGCAAAACAAAATTGATCGTTACCTATACCAAACTGAATTAATCCTTACTTGTTAGTTGCATGATGGACAAACGCAAACCCTATCAGCTGGTAAGCCGTGAATGGAAACCCGAAGACACCGTTATAAAGGTGAATGGTGTTGAAATTGGGAGGGAATTGATGCTGGCTGCGGGTCCCTGTGCCGTGGAGAATGAAGAGCAGGTTTTTACCATCACCGAGTTTCTGGCCAAGCAAAATATAAAATTTCTGAGGGGCGGCGCCTACAAACCCCGCAGTAGCCCCTATTCTTTTCAGGGGTTAAAAACCGAAGGATTACAGCTACTCAGAAAAGCGGCCGACAAATACGATATGGCTGTGGTTAGTGAGGTAATGAGCGCCGATAAGGTGGATGAGCTTTGTGAATATGCCGATATACTGCAGGTGGGTACCCGCAATATGCAAAACTATCCGCTATTGCGTGCCTTGGGCAAAATCAACAAGCCGGTGTTGCTGAAACGCGGTATGAGCAGTACCGTGGAAGAATGGCTGCTGGCCGCCGAATATATGCTGGTGGGCGGAAATGAAAAAGTAATACTTTGTGAGCGCGGCATTCGCACGTTCGATACCGCTACACGCAATACACTGGATTTGGGTGCCGTGGCGCTGGTGAAGCAACTCAGCCATTTGCCGGTGATTGTAGACCCCAGCCAGGGTACCGGAAACCGTAACCTCGTAGCACCGCTCTCGGCAGCAGCTATTGCGGTGGGTGCAGATGGTTTAATCATTGAGGTACACAACCAACCCGAGAAAGCCCTCAGCGATGGCGAACAGAGCCTGTATTTTGACCAGTTTGCCGAAATGATGAAACCGCTTGGTGCGCAGGCCAAACTGCGCGGAAAGCAGTTTGATTTTCAAAAGCCCCGCTTGACTCAACCCGAAACCACGTATTGAGTCGGGTATGCAACTGCACTGGGAAAAACATACCCTGCAATTTATTAAACCCGCCAAAACCAGCCGTGGCGAATACACACAAAAAGACCATTTTTTGGTGTTTCTCTCTCTCCCAAAACGGCATTACAGGATGTGGCGAAGCCGCGCCATTGCCCGATTTGAGCATAGATGGGCAAGCCCCGCTGGTTGAAGTACTTACCCAGCTTCAGTATTTTGCAGCTGAAAATCACCCAATTTCTGAATGGCTGAGGCTTACAGCCGAATATCCCTCGTTGCAATTTGCCCTTGAAAGCGCTTTTCTTGACCTGCAAAACGGCGGCAAAGGCATATTGTTTCCCGGTCCTTTTACCGAAGGAAATGAAAGCATTCCCTTTAATGGCCTGGTTTGGATGAACACCATAGATGACATGTGGGAGGAAGCCCAGGTCAAAATCGCACAGGGTTTTTCTTGCCTCAAATTCAAGGTGGGAGCCCTGGATACAGATACCGAATGCCGGTTGCTGGAAAAAGTACGCAACCTCAAAAACGCGTTTAATCTTACCATTCGCCTCGATGCCAACGGCGCCTGGAGCGCAGATGAAACTCTCCGCCATCTCAAAGAGTTTGCTCGATTTGAGGCGCACAGCATCGAACAACCCATCAAAGCCGGCCACGCCGATGCCATGCAGGAGGTTTGTGCCAAAAGCCCCATTCCGGTGGCGCTTGATGAAGAACTGATTGGGGTTTCCCCCGAAAGAGCCGAGAATTTGTTAAAAACCATTCGCCCTGCTTTTGTGGTGCTAAAGCCCACCTTGCTGGGCGGTTTTACGGCTTCTGATAGCTGGATAGACCTTGCCCAAAAACACAACCTCGGCTGGTGGGCCACCAGTGCCCTGGAAGGCAATGTGGGTCTCAGCGCCATTGCACAGTGGGTGGCTACCAAACACAATCCATTACACCAGGGTTTGGGCACTGGGGCTCTTTACCAACACAATTTTCCGTCGCACACCCGCACGGAAAAAGACCGGATGTGGTTTTTACAAAACCATGGAACTATCTGACCGAATCTTTGTTTAATAAAGGTACATGAATCCTCACATCAATAACATTAATGCACGTATTGCGGCGCAAAAGGAGATAATCGTAAAGCATCCGCTGTATGGTAAAATTCAAACGCTTGAACACGTGCAGATTTTTATGCAACACCACGTGTATGCAGTTTGGGATTTTATGTCGCTGCTGAAAAGCTTACAGCAAAACCTCACCTGTACCACCACCCCTTGGTTTCCCACCGGAAGCGCTGAAACCCGTTTTCTCATCAACGAAATTGTGGTTGGAGAGGAGTCTGATGTAGATATGAAAGGGGTTCGTAAAAGCCATTTTGAAATGTACCTCGATGCCATGGAGCAGGCTGGCGCCAACACCCAATCCATTCGTGGTCTTGTTGAGAACATCAAAAAAGGCACAAACATTTTTGAAGCCCTGGAAAATGCCCAAACACCTGAAAGTGTAAAGACGTTTGTTCGTTTTACGTTCAGCCACATCGCCGAAAACAAACCCCATGTATTATCTGCCATATTTACCTTTGGCCGCGAAGACCTGATTCCGGATATGTTCATGGCGCTGGTAAACGATTTAAACGCCCGTTTCCCAGACAAAATAGCCCCATTCAAATACTACCTTGACAGGCATATTGAGGTGGATGGGGATCACCACTCACACCTGGCGCTGCAAATGACGGCCGAACTTTGCGGTGACGATGAAAACAAATGGAAAGAAGCGATGGAGGCATCCGCAAGAGCCCTGGAAATGCGAAATGCCCTTTGGTCGGGCGTGTTGCAAGAAATAACCCCTTTGTAGATACGCACAATTGTGCGTATCTACAAAGGGGTTATTTCGCCCCAAATCCCGTAATTTGTATTTGTGATTTTACGCGGCATTATAGTATTGCTGTTTTGTCTGTTTTTGGGTGGGCACAAACCGGTGCGGGCCACCCTCCCCTTAAAAGACACAACCCAAGAGCCTTCGCTGCTTGAGTATCCGGCGTTAAAACCCGGCCAAAAAGTGGTTTACCACACAGGATTTGCTTTGGTGTATAATGAAGAACACGAACAAGCCGACTGGGTTGCCTACGAACTAACTGCCGAAGAAACCCAAAAATCATTTGAAAGGGGAGATGTCTTTATGAAGGACCCTCTGGTTAAGACAGGCACCGCGGCAGATGAAGACTACCTACACTCCGGATATGACCGAGGGCATTTAGCTCCGGCCGCCGACCTGGGCTTTTCGCTGTCGTCCATGGCCGAGTCTTTTTATTACAGTAACATGAGTCCACAGGTGGCCGCTTTCAACCGCGGCGTGTGGAAGCGCCTGGAAGGACAAGTAAGGGTGTGGGCCAGAAACAATGGTGCTGTTTATGTAGTTACGGGTCCGGTGCTAAAACCTGGTTTGCCGAGCATTGGTCTCAACAAGGTTTCGGTGCCAGAGTTATATTATAAAGTCATCCTGGATTACAGAATGCCGGAATATAAGGCGCTGGGGTTTGTTTTGCCCAATGCCGGATCTTCCCTGCCCCTTTCGCAATTCGCGGTTACCATTGACAGTGTGGAGCGGCTCACGGGCATCAATTTTTTTCCAACCCTGCCGGATAAGGATGAAAACATACTGGAAGGCAATATCTGTGTTCCCTGCTGGAAATGGAGCTCGGCCACACAATCGGGCGGCAAAAAACCCGTTTCAAAGACCGGTGAAGCCGTGCAATGCGGAGCATCTACTAAAAGCGGTGCACGCTGTACCCGCATGACTAAAAGTCCCAACGGAAACTGCTGGCAACACGGTGGAGATTAATACCTGTTAATTTTTTAAATACCCTTATGTCAAGTAATTGTTTAATAATTTGTTTCCATCCGCTTTTGTTAAATCTTTACAATCTGCTCTTCCGGAAGAAGAGGTAAAGGCATTGCTGGAAGCATTACAGCAGCCTGCGCCGGTAAGCATTCGGGTAAATACCCGAAAAACAACCCTAAAACCCGTTTCGGCAAGCCCTATTCCCTGGTGCGAAAACGGATATTATCTTCCGGAAAGACCCCTGTTTGCTGCAGATCCTGCTTTTCACGCCGGACATTATTACGTGCAGGAAGCCAGCAGCATGGTGGTGGGCGGAATCGTGAAAGAGCTGCTTTCTGCCTTGCCCGACCAGGCAGTGGTGCTGGATTTATGTGCCGCACCGGGCGGCAAAAGCACCCACGTAACTTCTGTGCTTAGAGACGGCGATATTTTGGTAGCCAATGAAGTTATAGGCACCCGCACGCCCATTTTGGCAGAAAACCTCTGCAAATGGGGCGCCGCCAAACATATCGTTACAAAAGCGGATGCATCCCGGTTCGGAAAAAGCGATGCCCGATTTGATATTGTCTTGGCTGACGTTCCCTGCAGCGGTGAAGGGATGTTTCGCAAAGACCCTGACGCCATTAACGAATGGAGTGAAAACAACGTGAAACTTTGCGCCGAAAGACAGCAAAGAATTGTCACCGATATTTGGCCGGCCATTGCCACAGGCGGCTTTTTGATCTATAGCACCTGCACGTTCAACACCGCCGAAAATGAGGACAATGTAAAAAAACTGGCAGAAACGCTTGGCGCAAACATATTGAAGCCCGAATTTTCGGAAAAAGAAGTGTTTTACAACCTTCAGGAAGGCATGTACAGGGCCTT
>JBEDNI010000095.1:0-7044 GCA_041170685.1 Bacteroidota bacterium
CGTGTCGCCCGGGAAGACCGGGCTGCTGCCATCCAGTGGCGGAGAAATGTCCCAAAGTTTTTTCATGGTGTTCGAAGTTAGCACCAGAGAAAAACCCATGGTGTCGGTTATTCCCAACACCCGCAAAAAAAGAGCTCACACATTGAGTGTGGGCAGGCCGTGCAGACGACGGGCGCGTTCGCAGGCGGGGCTGCCTTCTTCAAACTCGCGGCAGGGCGAGGGTCGCCATTCGTAAATGCCGCAAATGGCTTTTTCACCGGTTTTTCTGCCGTTGCCTTTTACCAAAACGCGATTTCTTTGTTCCTGCAGACTCATCATGGCCTCCTCTACCCGCCTGTTGTGGGTGATGAGTGCCTCCGCTGCATGGTTTTCGCAATAGCACCCCGGAACGAAACACCTACCGTGGCTTCTTGCCAGCACCGGACAAATGTCAAATTCATGCAGCATTTTACCTAGCGTTTGTTTGGCATCTCTGAATCTTGGAAACGGAATACCTGAGAGGCTGCCCTTGCGGAATTTTTCAGTTTGCAAACGCGAAAATCCGCCCTGGGTGGGGAAATGATAAATGGCATATCGGTTGCCAACATGTTTTCCGCTGACGTTCCATTCCGGCCAGTGGTTATGAATCACGACGGCTTCTGTAAGCAAAGCCATCAATTCATTGCCACATAGCTGATATTCAATTTGATGGATGCGCTCCAGCTGCAGGGCGGTTTTTCCTCTTTTGACATCAAAGTGTTGTTTAACCCTTTTTTGAATGTTGATGGCTTTGCCGGTGTAGAGAATTTTACCCCGTTGATCTTTGAAAAAATAAACACCTGTTTCTTCGGGAAGTAGATTGATATCTTCCTCATTGAGTGCGGGCGGTACTACAATTTTACGATTTGTAGCCCTGGCCATTTTAAGTACCTCAGTCTGACCTAATTGTTTCAGACAAAGATGAAAAAGTTCTCCTGTGGCAAAAGCATCCCCACCTGCCCGATGACGGTTCTGTATACCGATGCCCATATCACTGCAGATATTGCCCAGACTATAGCTTCGTTTGCCGGGGAAAGCTTTTCTGGACAGTTTAACCGTGCAAAGTCTGGGTGCGTTAAATACATACCCTGCCCGGGAAAACTCCTGTTGGATAAAACCATAGTCAAAGCTGACATTGTGCGCCACAAATATTTTATCGTGAAGCAAATGATATAGCTGTGAAGCAATTTCTGCAAAGGCTGGTGCTTTATCTGTCATGGCCTGCGTGATGCCGGTTAGTGCACTGATATTGCGGGGTATTGCATAGCCGGGATTGATGAGCGTCTCAAAAATTTGAAGTACCTTGGTTCCATCAGTAACCACCGCGCATATTTCAGTGATGCCCGAATAGAGGGGATTTCCGCCTGTGGTCTCTATGTCAACAATGACAAACACTGGGTTTTGTTAAAAAAAATATCAAAAAATAGGTTGGTAAATTAACAACAAATTTGTGATTTGTCAAAAAAATTGTCTAAAAATAGCAAAATATTTTTTCAAAACCGGGTTTTTAACTCAGGTTGTCAATAAAATTTGTGAATTTGTTTATCTTTGCCACAGTGAACCATTGGCTGATTAAGTCTGAACCCTTCAAATATAGCTGGTCACAATTTGAAAAAGACCAATCCACATTCTGGGATGGGGTCCGTAATTACCAGGCAAGAAATAATCTTCGTGAAATGAAACTCGGCGACTTATGCCTGTTTTATCATAGCAACGAAGGAAAAGAAGTGGTGGGTGTGGCCGAAGTGATTAAGGAGCATTATCCGGACCCAACCGCAGATGATGAACAGTGGGTGGTTGTGGATGTAAAGCCCAAAATGAAACTAAAAAAGACGGTTACCCTGGCTCAGATAAAATCCGATTCAAGGTTGTCAAACATAGGCCTCATTAGGCAAGGCAGACTTTCTGTAATAAAACTTAGTAAAGAAGAATTCAATATCATACTTTCGCTGTCAGAAAATTAATGGAACCCAAAATACTCATCAACCACCGTCAAACCGAACTGATTATACACAGGTTTGTACTGCAGTTGACAGAGCAGCACGGTAATCTAGAAAATTGCGCCATTATCGGGTTGCAGCCGAGGGGTGTCGAATTGTCGAGAGGTCTGATGCAAAAACTCAATGAACTGAAACCCGGTCACAAAGCCCGTTACGGCGAGCTGGACAATACATTTTTCAGAGATGATATTCGCCGCGGTGAAATTCACATGCCCCGACCCAGCAGAATCGATTTTAGCACAGAAAACCTGAACATCGTGCTGGTAGACGACGTGTTGTTTACCGGGCGCAGTATTCGGGCCGGCATAGATGCGCTCATTAACTTTGGCAGACCGGCCCGCGTAGAACTGATGGTGCTGGTAGACAGGCGATATAACCGCGAATTACCCATCGCAGCAGATTACAGTGGTGTGGTGGTAGACAGCCGCAGTACAGGCGAACACGTTAAAGTAGAATGGAATACCAACCAAAATCAAACCTGGCTTTTGCCCAATAAAAAATAGATGCCCGCAACACTCAAACATCTCCTCGGAATCAAAGGGCTCTCGGAAGAAAGCATACAGCAGATTTTTGAAACGGCCGATAATTTTAAACAACTGCTCAATAGCCCGGTGAAGAAAACCCCTTCATTACGCGATTTTACCGTAGCCAACCTGTTCTTCGAAAACTCAACCCGCACAAGGGTTTCCTTCGAACTGGCCGAAAAACGACTGGGCGCTGATATTGTCAATTTTTCCAGCTCCACATCTTCGGTTAAAAAGGGCGAAACCCTCATTGATACGGTTAACAATATCCTCAGTATGAAGGTGGATATGCTGGTAATGCGACACCCCGCACCCGGAGCCTGCATGTTTCTTGCCCGCCATGTAAATGCGCAGATTGTAAATGCCGGAGACGGAACCCACGAACATCCCACCCAGGCACTGCTGGATGCCTATTCCATTCGCGAGAAACTGGGCTCTGTATATGGCAAAAAAGTGGTGATTGTGGGCGATATACTGCACAGCCGCGTGGCACTCAGCAATATTTTCTGCTTGCAGAAGCTGGGTGCCGATGTGATGGTTTGCGGTCCTAAAACCCTTATTCCGCGACATATTGCCGAACTGGGTGTGAAAGTGGAGCACAATCTTCACAGTGCCCTGCAGTGGTGCGATGTAGCCAATATGCTGCGTATTCAGATGGAGCGGCAGGATATAAAATACTTCCCCAGTCTGCGGGAATACAGTATGCAGTTCGGACTAACCCAATCTTTACTGAATCAGCTGGATAAAGAGATTGTGATCATGCACCCGGGTCCAATAAACCGAGGTGTGGAAATCAGCAGCGAAGTGGCCGATGGCAATAACAGCATAATTTTACAACAAGTAGAAAATGGAGTAGCCGTGCGCATGGCAGTATTGTACCTTCTGGCACAGCATCAGTTAGAGCAAAGCAAATCGTGAGTTTGGAAACCAATCCAGTTTTAGTCAATCATACGCGTGGAGGTATTGTAGAGAGCTTTCACAGAGGTGTTATCTGTGTAGTAGAGAAAGAAGGCAAAATCATTGCATCGGTGGGCGATGTGCAACAGGTGTGTTATCCACGCTCAGCACTCAAGTTGTTTCAGCATATACCATTAATTACCTCAGGTGCGTTCGACCATTTTGGTTTCACCCTGAAAGAACTGGCCCTCATGTGCGGCAGTCATAACGGTGAAGAAATGCATGTGGAAACAGCCCGGGGGATTTTGACCAAAATAGGGCTGGGAGAGGAGTGCCTTGGTTGCGGAGCGCAGCAGCCCACACACAAAAAGGATTTTGTGGCATTGATCAAAAATAACCAGGAGCCCGGTGCCATACACAACAATTGCAGCGGCAAGCACAGCGGCTTTCTGGCCTGGTGCAAATATCATAACGCATCAACCGAAGATTATTTATCTGCCGAACATCCTTTGCACCGGGAAATTAAGCGTATTACCGCCCTGTTTCATGAAATCCCGGAAAACGAGCTGGTAGCAGGACTGGATGGCTGCTCGGCTCCCATATTTGCTATGCCGGTTTTCAACCAGGCCATTGCCTATAAAAACCTGTTGTTCCCGGAAAAATTTGGAGATGAAGATATCACCAAGGCCTGCGCTTTGATTCGCGAAGCCGTAATTACGTACCCCGAAATGGTAGCCGGAAGCAAACGCTACTGCACCGATTTGATGCGCGTGGCAAAAGGTAAAGTGATAGGGAAAACCGGAGCAGACGGGGTTTACAGCATGGCGATTCCCGAAAAAGGACTGGGTGTTTGCATAAAAATAGACGATGGCCGCATGGGACCACAGTACAATGTGGCTCAGCAGGTATTGGAGAACCTTGATGTGCTTACCGATGATGAAAAAAAAGAACTGCAAGGCTATCTGATTAATGAAAACAAGAATTTTGCAGGTAACGTAACCGGATTCACCCAAATTTCGGAAACTTTGCAACCAATCACATTTAGGGCTTAATGTATGGCAGTATTCATTGTAGAAAGCGACATCCCCGAACTTACCCCTGATTTTATGCGGCTGATACCCGAGCACATGCAGGTGGTGCAGCGATTGTTTGCAGAAGAAAAAATTATCATGTATGCGGTGAGCGAGGACCGAACACGCTGGTGGTGTCACGTTGAAGCCGAAGACGAAATGGAAGTGATGGAAATATTGGGTCAAATGCCCATTATGCCTTACCTGAGACCGAAAATTCACGATTTATTGTTTTACAATACGGCCGAAATCGGGTTGCCCAAAATATCTTTAAATTGACAACCATGAATCGGGAAGAACTGCTAAAAGCCATTGACGAAAAGTACCGGGCCATGGGCCAGAATCCCGATGTGCACCTCAGCGGATTGTTGCATGCCGAGCCAATTACCTATTGGGATTATATTCAGGTAGAGGCTTTGCTGGGGTTGCAGATAAAACGTACCAACCTGCCCGATGAAATGGTATTTATTATGTACCATCAGATCAATGAACTGTTGTTTAAGATGGTGTTGTGGGAAATAGGACAGGTGCAGGAACCCGAATTAACCACTGTAAAATTCGCCATGCATCTTGACCGCATCAGTCGATATTTCGACATGCTTTCACAGTCCTTTAGTATCATGGGCGATGGCATGGAAAAAGAGCAATACATGAAATTCCGCGATACGCTAACCCCCGCCAGCGGATTTCAAAGTGCACAATATCGGCTGATTGAATTTGCCAGTACCGACATCATCAATCTTGTTGACCGCAGATACCGTGATGGATTTGATGCATCAGATACGGAAAAGGCTTTCGATCATCTATACTGGCAGGCAGCAGGGAAAAACCATCATACCGGTCAGAAAACGGCGCTGCTGGGCAATTTTGAGAAAAAATACAAGGCAGAATTTCTTGATTTCATTGACAAAAACCGCAGATTGAATTTGTGGCATCTATACAATCAATTACCCGAGGCAGAACGCAATGATCAAACCCTGATAAACGCCATGCGTCACTACGATTATACGGTGAACGTTACCTGGGTGATGGCGCATTTGAATGCAGCCCGCAAATACCTCGGAAATGCAGAAGCCACCGGCGGCAGCGACTGGCAGAAATACATGCATCCCAAATACCAGAAACGCATCTTCTTCCCGGGTCTGTGGAGCACCGCAGAGCTTGAAAACTGGGGTGCAGAATTGCCCTAAATCACATTGCAACAAAAAAAGCACTTAATCGTTGCAAAAAATGAAACGATTGTTTTTATAATCGGCAAATAGGATGTATATTTGTTGCATATTATGCAACGATTAGGATTATATGTTTATGAACATCCCCAATGGCCCGATTTTTATTGGGATTCTGCGGTTTTGATGAACCTCCTGTCGGAAGCACGTAACCTACAGGGGCGCCTTATGGGCAAAATGGAATCACTGGGTTTCGATTTACAAAATCAAGCCCTGTTGGATACCCTAACCCTGGATGTATTGAAAACCTCCGAAATAGAAGGAGAGAAGCTGCATACCGGGCAAGTGCGTTCTTCTGTTGCACGAAAACTGGGCATGGAATACGCAGGCATGGTAGATTCGGAAAGGCACGTAGATGGTGTGGTAGAAATGATGCTGGATGCTACCCGAAATTGTTTTGAACCATTGACCGCCGAAAGACTCTTCGATTGGCATGCAGCCCTGTTTCCAACCGGTAGAAGCGGCATGTATAAAATAACCGTGGCTTACTGGCGGCAGGATGGTGCCGGTCCTATGCAGGTGGTATCGGGCCCAATGGGTAAAGAAAAAGTGCATTTTCAGGCCCCGGATTGCCAGCAGGTTCCTGAACTAATGCAACAATTTCTGGACTGGTTTAATAAACAAACCCCTCTCGATCCTGTTATGAAAGCGGCACTGGCCCATTTTTGGTTTGTTACCGTGCATCCTTTCGACGATGGAAACGGCCGCATAGCCCGTGCCCTGGCCGATATGCTTCTGGCTCGCGCAGATCAAAGTAACCGGCGATTTTATAGTATGTCGGCCCAGATCCGTAAGGAAAGAAAACGTTACTATGCTGTACTGGAAAAAACCCAAAAAGGGGGCATGGATGTAACCGACTGGATGCATTGGTTTCTCACTTGTCTCATCAATGCCCTTAAAGCTACCGATGTAACCCTGCAAAGGGTTAGCACCAAGGCCGAATTTTGGAAATATCACAGCAGTACTGAGTTAAATGACAGACAGCGTAAAATGCTCAATAAACTTCTCGACGGCCTGAATGGCAAACTCAGCTCCTCCAAATGGGCCAAAATGGCCAAATGCTCCCGCGATACTGCCATCCGTGATATCAATGATTTGCTGGCCAAAGGCCTGTTGCAGAAAGAAGCCGCCGGCGGTAGAAGTACCCATTATGAACTGCTAATGCCCCGGTAATGCAGTGCTTAAAGTTCGCAAGAAAATGCAATGATAGTATCGTTGCATTTTTTATGTCTTCACAATTGGGAATTTATGTAAGGTGACGCGCAAAACTTAATATTAAAAAACAAACATTATTTAGAGTTTGTTG
>JBEDNI010000096.1:0-7020 GCA_041170685.1 Bacteroidota bacterium
AGTGTAGCTTGTTACACAATGGATGGCGGCCGCACGTGGTCACCCTGCCAAACCATGCCCAACGGCTACCGCAGCGGGGTTTGTGCCCACAAAAAAGGCAAAATATGGATTTGTACCGGCCCCAATGGCACAGATTACAGCATAGATGCAGGGAAAAACTGGAAAACGCTGTCAACCGAGGGTTTCAATGTATGCGCCATTCGTGGCGGTTACCTATGGCTTGCGGGAAAATCTTCAACCGGCATTCAGCGTCACCCTCTCAAAAGATTAATCAAAAAGCAGCAGGATGCGGAAACCATCAGGACTTCGCCTCGTGGTATTCCTCTTCGGTATTGATTTGCCACAGGTTGGCTTTGCTGCCTATGCCTGACAGGATATTATCCACCGCTGTCATCCCCGTGAGCATGCTATGATCGCTGTTATTGTACTTGTGCATGCCGTTTCTGCCTATGAGGTAAAGATTCCCAATTTGATTCACATAGTCAATCACCCGCGAAAATTCACTGTAGGAGCCGGTGTACGCCGGATAGGTTTTGGGCATGCGAATGAGCGTACTGTCCAGCACATTAGAAGCCTCCAGCAACCCGATTTTTACCATTTCGGAAATCGCCATTTCCTTGAACGCCTCGTCGGTTAACGACCACAATGCGTCCCCTTCGTTGCAGAAATACTCCAATCCCAGCCAAACCGTTTCAGGATCGGCCACCAGATAAGGGCTCCAGTTATTGAATATCTGCAGCCGCCCAATGTTTACATCCCGCTCCTGAATGTAAATCCAGTTGTCATGCAGGGTTCCCGGTTTCAGCTTTTTACACAGCAAACCCACCGTAATAAAATCGCGGTAGGGCAACGCAGTAGCAACTGCCTTCGCACTTTCATCCACATGAAAAGAAAATGCTTCAAACAAATCTTTCACCGGCATGGTACTGAAAACCAAATCTGATTGAAACTCCACGACCTCACCATGGGAGGTTTTGGCCCACACCGACGTAATTTGCTGAGAGGAACCATCCAGTTTCATAACAGCATGTTCAGTAAGGATACGCCCGCCCATTTCCTGCACTTTCTCGGCCACGCGCTCCCACATTTGTCCCGGTCCCAGCTTGGGATACAGAAATTTCTCTATGAGTGAAGTTTCTGTGTCTTTCTGTCCAATATTAAATGATTTTTTTCGCCTGAAAATCTGTCGGATTGCATGGGCCATGGCCTTGCTTACCGAGAGACCCTTAACCCTTTGTGCACCCCAGTCTTTGGCTATTTCATGACATTTAAAACCCCATACCTTTTCGGTATAATCCTTGAAAAAAGTGAGGTATAATGCTTTGCCGAACCGATTGATGATAAAGTCTTCCAGGGTAACCTCAGGTTTGCGCGGAAACAAGCGGATATAGGCGTAACTAAACACAATGTTAAAAACGCGCAGCAGACCCAGGTTCTTGAGGGTTGTTAGATTCAACGAAACAGGATAACTGAAAAATTTACCCAGAAAATAGATGCGGCTGAGGCGGTTTCTCAACAACATCACTAATTGTGTTTGATCCGGATCGGCCACATTACCTGCCACCGTGGTCTCCTGACCATGGTAATGAATATGGGCATCGGACGCACCTTTCTCCATCGGCATCATGGATAGCCACCACTGCATTACACGGTCGCTTTTGCTAAAAAACCGATGCCCGCCAATATCCATTCGGTTGCCCTTGTAGTTTACCGTGCGGGATATTCCGCCCATGTATGTGGAAGATTCCAGCAAGGTCACCTCATATTCATCGCTTCGCGACAGCAACTCATACGCTGCGGTTAATCCTGCCGGTCCGGCACCAATAATCACTGCATGCTTTTTTTTGCTCATTGCGACCTAAAAACCAACAGTGACAATAATCTTGAAGTTTATTTACTGAAAAAATTGTATTTCAGAATGCACCAGATGGCCCTAAAACCGTCTTTCCATCCAATCTTTTTGCCTTCTTCATAGGTGCGGCCATAATAACTGATGCCCACTTCATAAATGCGAATTTTAGGAATGCGTGATACTTTGGCTGTTACCTCAGGTTCAAAACCAAATCGCTTTTCCTTCAATTGGAGGCCCTGTATGATTTCCCGACGAAACAATTTGTAACAGGTTTCCATATCGGTCAGGTTTAGGTTGGTGAACATATTTGACAAAAAAGTGAGCATTTTATTGCCAATAGAATGCCAGAAAAACAAGATCCGGTGGGGATTTCCGCCCATAAACCGGCTTCCGTAAACTACATCGGCAAAACCATCCAATATGGGCTGGAGCAGTATGTTGTATTCATTGGGATCATATTCCAGGTCTGCATCCTGTATAATCACAAAATCGCCGGTCGCTTTTTGTATACCTGTGTGCAATGCAGCACCCTTGCCCTGATTTACCTCGTGTTTAAAATACTGAATGTTCAGGTCGGGATTGTTGCCCATATAGGCCTGTATGGCTTCTTCAGTGTTGTCTTTAGAGCAATCATTCACAATGATGACCTCCTTGGTTATGTTATTGCGCAGCGAAACTGCCTTTACCCGGTCAAGAATCAGATGAATGGTGCGGCCTTCATTGTAGGCGGGGATGACAATGGAAAGTGTAGACATTGCACAGCAAAACTAATCAATCCCAATGAATAGGCGGATTATATTTTCAAACGACACTGCATGAGACCGGGAACCAGAAATACCTTCCCTGTGGCTGCTTCTACACAGCGGTAGCGGGTTCGCATGCGTTCGCCTTTCACAAAGGTGCGTCCGTCTTTGGTTTCAAACGCAGTATTGGAAGGCACCTCTTCCACCAGCACCCAGGTAGTATCGGCATCGTACTTTCTTAGGGTTCTCACAAGCTGCGGACTACTGCAACTGCTGGCTTTGGGGTTTGACAGGTAAATATTCAAGGAGTGGTGAATATCCTGTGGCAATACCTTTTCCTGAAAAACCGGTGTACTCACCTCCCGAAAAAACAACTTCCACTCTTGCCCATGCGGCTGAACCCGGCCCCTGTGTTTTTCAAAATTCAAAAGGTGCGCCACTTCATGCAGAAACGTGATGAGGAACGCATAGGGGTTCAGATCTTTGTTCACGCTGATGCGGTGGTTCTCTCCGGCCAACGGCGGGCGATAGTCGCCATATTTGGTTTGCCTGGGACGCTTGATATGCAAATGAATGCGATGACGCAGCAACAGGTCTGTGGCATATTCTTCCGTACCTGTGGGCAGGTATTTTTTCAGAACGGCCAACAGCTGCAGCTTTTCAGACATCAGAAGTTTTTAAGGGCAAGTTCGCTGATGGTATCGCCAATGCTGAGACTGCTGGTAGCAGCGGGCGATGGCGCATTGAGCACATGAATGCAGCCCGGCGCTTCCCGGATGTAAAAATCATCAATAAGTCCGCCATCTTTGTCGCAGGCCTGTGCCCGAACCCCTGCACCGGCAGGCAGCAGATCTTCCTCCCTGATATCGGGAACCAGCTCCTGCAGGGCTTTGGTAAATGCTGCTTTGGAAAAACTGCGGTAATATTCACCCAATCCGGTTTTCCAGTATTTAACCGCTACTTTTCGGAATCCACGCCACAACATGCTTTGCCAAAATTCCGACCAGTTGAATGAAGTACGTTTATACCCCTCACGGCGAAAGGCAAACACCGCGTTTGGCCCTGCTTCAATCTCTCCGCTGATTCTGCGGGTGAAATGCACACCCAGAAAGGGGAAATTGGGATCCGGAACAGGATAAATCAGGTTTTCCACCAGGTGTGCTTTTTCCGGCTTAATGCTGTAATATTCTCCCCTAAACGGGATGATGCGCACATCCAGGTTTTGCCCTGCCATTTCGGCAATTTTATCGCAGTAGAGACCCGCACAATTCACCATGAGCTTGCAAACAATCGTTTTTTGGGACGTAATCACCTCCACCCTGCCCGGCTGGGCTTCCACACCAATCACCTTGTGAGAGGTTAATACGTGCCCCCCCAACTGAATGAACTTCTCTGCTATTTTTTTCGATACCAGCCGGTAATTCACGATGCCTGTCTGGGGCACAAAAATGCCTTTGATTCCCGAGCAGTGTGGCTCCCGCTCCTGAATTTCGGCCTTGCTGAGGTACTTAAGCCCGGCCAGCCCGTTGTCTACCCCCCGCTGATACAGCTTCTCCAGCTGTCCGAGTTCCTCCTCTTTGGTGGCTACAATCACTTTGCCGCAGAGATCCACAGGAATTTGATTTTCCTTGCAAAAATCCAGCAATAGGCTGTATCCCCGAATACAGTTTTCCGCCTTCAGACTGCCCGGCTTGTAGTAAATACCGGAATGAATCACCCCGCTGTTGTTGCCCGTCTGGTGCGCTGAAATATCGGCTTCCTTTTCCAGTAGCAACACATTCAGTCCGGGTTGTTTTTCTTTTATTTTAAGCGCAGTAGATAGGCCTACAATACCGCCTCCTACCACCACAATATCCGCTGTCATAATGTGATTGCAAAATAACCGCAGGTTTTCATTTTACCGCAGGGAACTTTTCCTCATTTCGGATGATTTTTTGCCCTATGCTGCATTCCAGACATCGGCGTTTTTCGCAATACAGCTTTTGCAATCCCAGCCACGACTGGCTGTCGTAAGCACTGGCATTTTCGAAACCCAAATCCTGCCATGAACGGGTAATTTTATTGGATTCCGGAGGCAGTTGGGTTAACCAATCCAGACATTGATCCTGCAGGGCGGTATTGTTATGGTATTGTGCGTAGGCAAACCGCAATGGCAGCATGGCATTGATGAGTAACCCATCGAGGGTATCTTCACCGGCAACGGCCGAACGGCGCGGACACTCATAATCGAAACGATAGTGAGTTTGCCAGTAGGCATGGGGTTGACTGCGCAGGCATTTTTTCATTTCCGTCAAATCGGTGCTATCCATGATGAGACTAAAAAGGCCGTCCTGCTCCAGCAGTGCCGACAACTGGGCAATGCGAAGGGTAGGAAAATTTGGGGGCCTTAGGCGGCCAAACTTCCATGTTTCGGGCGACATCGGCTGCAATTGGTGTTTAACCTGCAAAAAGCGATATTCAGCCATTAACTGTAAGGCATAGTCATCCTTATGAGCGTCATTGAGCAGGCCACTTTGCCCAAACAGTAAGGCCTGTAGCTTCAAAGGACTTTGCCGGTATTTTTGGATGAGTGAATAGGGTGCGGCAGCGGCCAGCATCTCCATGGCATCACCATTGACCAGTCGACCCAGGTAGCGAGCCATAAACGAGTACAGCATTTCTTCCCAATGAAATTGGGTTGCGCTGCCCAGCAACCGGACCTTTTCGGCCTTTTGCCACATGCGTTCAGCCAGTGCACGGTGTTTCATGCTGAGTACAGCGGCGGTGTGCGTGTGCGGCTGATGCGGTTTGCAAGGCACGGAGGCCAGACTGCAGC
Source organism: Bacteroidota bacterium (assembly GCA_041170685.1). Taxonomy (GTDB): domain Bacteria; phylum Bacteroidota; class Bacteroidia; order NS11-12g; family UBA955; genus RGEC01. The sequence continues at coordinate 5,411 of JBEDNI010000096.1, forward strand.
TAAGGGTTTGCCAGGTTTGCAGGTAACCTGCGGGAACGCGGTTGCGCAGTTCCATGCAGGGAATGCGGGTGCCATCTGTACGGAAAACATCCGTATCTGCGTGAAGTACTACATGCAGAATTACATTATCATAGGCCTTATCGGTCTGGTGGTTGTGTTTCAGCCAGTCTGATGCATGAATATGGATTTCCACCTGCCCTATCCAGTCCATGGGGCCAATGCGGATGCGTGCTTCAGAAAAATCGGGGCCACTATTGGGGTTGTGAATCCCTCTGAAATCAAAGTGAATGGGCTGTCCGCAAGTGGTAACCGCACTCCGGGTATCGAAAAGACCGTATTGCCATAAAAAATGTAAAAAATACTCCTGCATCAGACCTGATTATAATGCAATATCGTGAAAATACTTGTTATTACGAAGATTTTTATCTATATTTATATGTAAAATGGCGAGTTTTCATTTAAATTGGTAGGAAAACCACATCAACATTTCCCATCGCAACCCTGACCCCAGCGGGGTCAAATATCTCTAGCCGGAACGGCGCATGGAATGCACGACCCCGAAGGCGGTCGAATATTGTATTTGTATTGGTTTGGTTGATTTCGTGATTGAAAGGCATATACACCTCATTTCCAGACATGGGGGGGAGGCTATATTTAACGGTTTTTTTATTTTGGGTGTATTTAACTAAATTTGTGTAGGTGCTATCAAAAAATGAGTTACGAGATATCATTACAGGAAATGCAAAACCGGGCCAAGGAGAAATTATCCAAACAATTGCCCTCCACCTTGGCAGAAAAAAGAGCACAATATCTGCGCTTGAAAACAGCCAACCCTGCACCAAAGCAGAAGAGGAAGCGCATTTAATTGATTTTATTGATACCATTGAATTTTGGCATTCCGGCCTAGATGCAGGGAAATACATTGGTGAAGGGGCAGAACAAAAGGTGTTTGAACATCCCGAATCAGATTATGTGATTAAAACCAACGACTCCATATTTTATCCATATTGGGAAGATTATCTGCATAGTTTGTTAATTCACAACTACTTCTTTCCGCATTTGGCTTATGATTTAATGGGTTTTTTAATAATGGACAAGAAACTCTTTTCGGTGGTGAAACAAGCCTATGTATCTACAAGAGAAATCACCGACCTCAATCATGTAAAATCTTTCTTGATGGCAAACGGTTTTGTTCACAGAAAACGAAATGACTATTACCATCCTGAACTGGGTATCATTCTTGAAGATCTTCATGATGAAAACGTTCTTACCAAAGAAGGGGCACTTTACTTTATAGATACCGTTTTCTATATCACGCCGGATTTTTACCAATAATCCTATTGATAGCTTCCCGGCCTGGCACACCCAATAACCCCAAAAATCGTTGGTGTTTGTGCGACCCCACCGCCAAAGGACTCTCCAATGTAATGTTTAAAAATGATGGCACCGGAAACAGCGCTTGCCGAGGCCGCGTGCATAGCATAGGGCACACTCAATAGCTGGCTCACGCCGGCAATATTGTAGTTGGTACCACCGGCAGGATCTGTTTCAGTTTTTATGAAAAAGGGGCCTTGGCTCCAGTCTATAGCAGCAATGGATCCGCTTTGAAT
>JBEDNI010000097.1:0-7005 GCA_041170685.1 Bacteroidota bacterium
ATATTTGTTTGTTTTGCAATAGTTATGAAACCCCAACCTAACCCTTATTTATTTTTCAAGCCCACCTTTTTTATCGCAATTTTTAGTGTGCTTATTTTAGGGTTTACTTCATGTGGAAATGGGTCTAAAACCAAACCCGAACTCCAAAAACCCGAACATAATCCTTTAGTTGACTCCATCAACCAAGCTGCCGCCATTGGTGATTTTAACTCGGCCATTATGTATGTAGACAAGCTGGAAGCGCTCAAAAAATCAATCGGTGATACCAATTCGCTCATATACTGTCATTTCGAACGCGGTCGTTTTCTTTATGCAACGAATCGTTTTCTGGAGGCGAAAAACCAGTGGGAAGAGGCCCTTAGTTTGTCTGAAGCGCTAAACAGATTGGATGACATTGCCGCCTCAAACTCAAATCTGGGTGCTGTGTATATGCAGCAGGGTTATATAAAAACCGCCATTGAGCATTTTGTACAGGCCCGATATGCCATGGAAAAACAAGGTAAAATTACACCCAACTACTGGTCCAACTACATAAACATTGGGGTGGCTTACATGGAGCTGGAACAATATAAAGAAGCTGATAGCATTTTTGACAAGGTAAGAACTGGCGCGAAAGCTGGAAGTGTAACCTTTTTATACTATCTAAATCGCTCCAAACTAGATGGTTTGCAGGGGTTTGAGCAAGATTTTTATAAGCATATCGATTCCACCTACAAGTATCTTGGAGCTCAGGAAGAGATTTACCGAAACGCACTAGGTGAACTGGAACTTGATTTTTATATACAATTTCGCAATACCGGACGCCTGAAACCCCTGGTTGAGAAATACCGAAAAACCATTGATTCGCAAGACCTGTCAATATTTCTGTTGATAAATCGTGCAGCCCTAATCACGGAAGGAAAAACCTTGTCTTCACAGGAGCAGATATTACTAAGAAAAAACCTATTAATAAAACAGCGAAATCATTATTTATCTGTTTCTTATCATGATTTACTTGCAGCTTTATTTGAATCTCAAAACAACTATCGCTCACAGGTGCAGGAAATGAAAGCACTCAGTGATTATCGGGATTCACTCAGAAAAGAGAGCGGAGCAAACACCCTGGCTGATTTTGCAGCTTTGATGAAACGCAGCGAGGTAAAGAAAGAGCTTGAACTGCTAAAATCGGAAAATGCACTTAAGGCCCTGCGAATACGAAATCAAACATATCTATTGGTGCTGGTATTGCTCATTTGTTCACTGCTTGTGGTGGTTTTCTATTTGTATTATAAAAACTCTCGAAGGGATCGCGATTTGAAGTCAGCTGAAATTTTGCTTAAAAACGCCGAATTACAGCGAAACCAAATGGAACGTGAAATGCTTGAGAAAAACCTCCGGAACGAAGAAAACCGTGTAAAGGAAATTATGAGTAATGTGAGTAAAATCGCCATTTTAAAGAAACAGCTTGAGAATTTTATAGATGAACTCGAGAATCAAATTCTCCATAAAGATCAAAAAGGCAATGTAAAAAAAGCCAAAATCAACATAGATGCGTTTTTTAATAACTATGCCGACCTTGCAGTACTTGCGTCACTTAAAGAAGGAGAAATTGGCCGATTTCAGCAATTAAACACACAATTTGCCAATGTATTAACCACGCATGAATTGCATGTGCTGATGATGGTTTACAATCACTTTACCAGCAAAGAAATTAGCATATTGCTATCACGCTCTGAAAAAGCCATTGAGTACACACGTGCTCAGATCAGGAAAAAACTGGAGATTCCGGATGAACTGACATTGACGGAATATGTACAGGCACTGTAATTACGGTTTTATACCCTAACATTATGTAGTACTACAACTACTGTTTTATCTTTAATTCTATGTATATGTGTTTTTTACAAAACATATCACATAAAAAACCCTCCCTAAACAAGCACCAATTACTTCAATTATTGCGGTTTGGATTTTTAATTTTGAGGTTGTGAAAAATCCCTCTTTCCTTGCCAAAAATTCTCTTGTATTTCTAACTTTTTTTCTCTCTACAAGCCTGTTTTCGCAAACCTTGACCATTACAGGAACGGGACAGACAGGCACTTCAGGAACTAACTGGAGTCTTACGGGAAACACAATAACCATAACCGGAAATGCCGACATCAATGCCAGCGTTATCAACGGACACCTAAGTTCAAATAGCCTTACCGTTACAGGCGCTTCAACCATAACGGTTTCATCAGCCATAACATGGTCAACCAATCAGACTTTAACCCTTAAAGCAACTGGAAACATTACCATTAACACCACTATTTCTGCAAGTGCATCTTTTGCAGGGTTAAATATTTACTATGGAGGTTCTGATGCATCTACAGCAGCTACAGCAGGAACCAGTTACAGCATTGTGCAAAGCAATCGCAGTAAAATTCAATTGTCGGGCAATTCTCCCATATTAAAAATTGCCAATGAAACCTTTACGGTATACAATTCTTTGGCAGCACTTACGACAGCCATGAACGCTGCTACATCCTCCACCCGCGCTGCGATTAGCACTGATTTATCATTAACCCAAACCTATTCCAAAAGTTTGTTTGATATCACATTTACCGGGGTTTTTGACGGACTGGGAAACACCATAGACGGATTAACCATTCGCAATTCAGGTGGGGCAAGCACCAAACAAAACCTGGGGTTGTTTAGCCAGTTTCAGGGGGCAACCGTTAGAAACCTTGGCATAACAAATATCGATATCATTACAAGCTCTACTGCCGCAGGTTCCACAGGAACAGAATACCGTATAGGTGGCTTGGTGGGTAATGTAGGTGATGCCTCGCTGTCTTCAGGGTATTCCGGTTCCGCTTATACTTCCAGAATTGAAGCCGTATGGTCCAGTGGAAATATTTCAACAGCAAACAATTACGTTACCGATGACGCATCCAACGGCGACAGGCAAAAATTCTTTTTTGGAGGCGGCATTGTCGGCAGCCAAAACAACGGAACACTCAATATGACACGCTGTTATAGCACGGCAAATGTAAGCACAGCGGGCACCTACACAAACAACCTTGCCATAGGAGGGCTAGTGGGTGATGTGGGTTTAAACACCTTATTGCCATCACCACATACAACAACAACATCTACATCGATAATTTTCTCTCTAAGCAAATCATACACTACAGGGTCTGTTTTGTCTGGTACTTATGGTGCATATTACGGAACCGGAGGGCTGGTTGGGGTGATATTTTCAACTGGTTCTACGATTTCCGACTGTTATTCTTGGGGTAGTGCCGTATCAACCGGTTCTTTTGGGGGACTAATCGGCTACTGCCACGGAGGCACCCTAAGTGAAATATATACGACACAAAGCACAGGCGGAAGCATTTATGCTTCAACCCAGAATTTACACACCCATGTCACAGGGACTTCCCCAAGCAGCGGTACAACGCTGCCCTCCGGCTTCAGCAGCTTAACCTGGTCAAAAGCCAACAATGAAAAGCCACTGCTGATTGACCTGGAGGCATCTCCCACCCCGTTTTACATTAAGGTTACAACAGGTCAATCCAGCAATTTTGGCAATATCAATGTTCCTTACACCATTACAGACGCTTCCGGCAATGCAGTAACCCTCAGCGCCTACAGTCTTGCCACCCCTACAGGCACTGCAGTTTTTACCATTAACAATATCAGCCCCGCAGGCACTTACAGCAATGTTTCCTATATCAGCGGCCTAATTTTAACCGGAAGTAATGCCTCTTTGTATACATTGAAACCTTTTCCTACCTCTTCTCCTGCATCCCATACAATTATTTGCCCCTCAGGCACATGCTTAAATTATACTATCACCTATAATGGAAACAGCAACACTTCGGGATCGGCACCCTCAACCCAGACATTTAGCAGTTCTGCAACGGTTTCAGACAAAGGCACCCTGGCACGCTTTGGGTATACTTTTACAGGTTGGAATACCGCAGCCAATGGCTCTGGAACCAATTATGCTGTAGCTTCCTCCTATTCATCCGCCGCCAATGTTACACTGTATGCCCAATGGCGCAAGGTTCCCTATACAGTTTGTTCGTTTTCCGAACTCACAACTGCGATTAGCAGTGCTACTGATGGTGATACCATCAGCATCAATTGCAACATCATCGCCACAGCCGAAACCACGGTTTCAAAAACGCTTGTTTTTGAAGGAAACGGATATACCATACAGGTTCCCGTAACCGGGCTAAATGACATGGGCGAATTCAACAGTTCAGCATCTTCTTTCAGGGTGTTTACTTTCAATGGAAGCAGCAAAACCGTTACCATCAATTCCTGGACTATAAAAGGTGGGGCTGTAGTTGGTTATGGCGGGGCAATCTACATTGCTGCCTCAACCACCGTGAAGGTAAACAGTTCCACCTTATCAAATTCGCGTGCAGGATTAACTTATGCTTGCTGTACCGCCGGAGGGGGCGCTGTAAACAACAATGGTGTACTGTATATGTATAACAGCTTCTTGAAAAGAAACTGCGCCCAGTTTGGAGGAGCTGTATTAAACGATGGTGGCACTACCTTTATTGAATCCAGTACCATGGTCGAAAACCGTACCACATCTTCCTCCGGTGGTGGGGGAGCTGTAGAGAACAAGAACGGTGGAACGATGTATTTTAACAATTCTACACTCTCTAACAATCAAAGCGAAATTGTGGGGGGAGCAATTAACGTATACGGTGGTATAGTCTATTTCATTAACAGCAGTGCCACGGGCAATGTTGTATATGGTGGCACTGCTTCCAATTGCAAAGGTGGGGCTATTTCAAACAATGGCGGTACAATTTATATAATCAATTCTTTACTTGCGTATAACTATCGACGCAATAGCGGAACTTCGGCTTCACCCACAGGATTTACGCTTGATGATATAGAACCCTACAGCAATGCCTCTAATGTACACATTCTTCATTCCATCTACCATGCAACCATGCCCACCGGTGTAGGCACAAACACCGGTAATGTTCAATATACGGGCTTGTTAGACGGAAGTGACAATTCCATTTTTTCAGGGGGAATCAGTTCAAAAATTACCGATTACCAAGGCCTGGAAATTGGCACTGCTACAGTATTCCGTCCCTACCTGTATTCGAGAAGTGGTTCCTCCGCACCTACCCTAAAGTCGGGCAGTTTTATTGCCCAATCGGGCAACAAAGGAAAACGCACACGCTTTGCAAACAACAACAACGTAAATCCAGTGGTGGCTTATTGGAATGGTTCTTCATACACGAACCTTACAGGTACCTCCAGCGCCGGACAGGAGGTATTGATTGACCAAAAAGGCGATGCCCGCCCGGATCCTCCCTCCAGGGGTGCTTTGGAAAGTTATGTAGAGAACCTTTACTCTGTAAAAATAACATCTGTTACCGGCGGTTCTGTTACCGGCGGCAGCACCTATGGTGAAATATACCCAAGCGGAACTACCGTAGTTTTGACAGCCACGCCGGCCACCGGATATTACTTTGTTAGATGGGATTGGGTTACCGGCGGAACTGGAACTGCATCTACCAGCAATCCCTACTCATTTACCCTGACACAAAGTGTGGTGCTTACGCCTGTTTTTGCTGCCCTTGGTGGATCTGAGTTTTCCATTACGTATGCCGGAAATGGCCATACCTCGGGAAGTTTGCCAACGGGAGGAAGATTTAGCACAGCACAGACCATTGCCAATGCTGGCTCACTGGACAGAGACGGATATGTTTTTAATGGATGGAATTCCAAAAGTACCGGTGACGGAACAAGCTATACGCCCGGGCAATCCTACAGCACCGTTGGAACCAGCTTGGTCCTCTTTGCGCAATGGTCTGAAATTTCATGGACTGGCGAAACCAGCAATGCGAGAGCCCTGGCATCCAATTGGTCCACCAATCAAATACCATCCACCGGTTCCTCATTTAGCATATCACCAACTGCGACGCGGAATTTAGTTCTTAACGCAAGCATTACGCCAGCCAGAATCACTTTCAGGGGTGGAAACAAACAAATAGAAACCGGAAATTATGACATCACCACAAGCTCCATAGAAAACGCCAACGCAAACAATTTTATAAAAACAACCGGGACTGGCCGATTGAAAATGAATATTAGTACAGGCGCTAGCACCTTGTTTCCTGTAGGAAAAACCGCCTATAATCCTGTTACTATTACCAACAAAAATGCATCAGCAGATGATTTCAGCGTACTCGTGGCAGATGAAGTGTATGAAAACGGCAGTTCAGGAACTATTATTTCAACACCCCGTGTAACACGAACCTGGAACATCAACAAAACCAATGCCAACAGCGGTTCGGGTGTTAATTTTGTTTTTAACTGGAACAGCGGCGAAACATCTGGCACCATCACCACTGCAAAACTATTCCACTACGGCACATCCTGGCAAAAACAAACAGGAACTACCTCATCTACCGCCACATCCCTCACTTATACCGGCTATACAGGATCTTTCTCGCCTTTTGCCATTGGAGATGACATTGTAATGCTGCCTGTTCAATGGCTATCGTTTAACTGCGGAATCGTCGCCTCCAAAGGGTATCAGCTGCAATGGACAACCGCTTCTGAAAGCCAGACCCGTCAATTTATCATTGAACGCAGTGCAGATGGTAAAAACTTCACCGCCATGGGCAATGTACCGGCTGCCGGCTACAGCCAAACCGCTCGCTCATATAACTTCACCGATGCGTCACCCCTTACAAATGGGGCTTTCTACCGCATTGCACTGGAAGATGAAACCGGTGCAAAAGAATACAGTAGCATTTGTAGAGTATTTCATAACCCCGAAACAGGGAAACAACCGGTTGTGATTTTCCCTAACCCTTCACAAGGTTCGGTAATCATACAGGCCGCAGAAGAAGGTGAATTTGTTTTGTATGATGTTTCCGGAAAAACCCTAAAGACTGGCAAAGTTGGTGGTAAAACCACCGTTAATGCCATCCCCGTGGGTATATATCTGCTGAAGGTTAAGACCGGTGAGACCACTCATACTGAAAAGATTATCGT
>JBEDNI010000098.1:0-7585 GCA_041170685.1 Bacteroidota bacterium
TATTTCTTTTTTACTTTCATCAATTATCAGTCATATGCCGGTTAAGATAGAAACCGAGAATTTTACGCAATTGGAAACTGCCCTACAGACCATCTGTTCAAATCCACCGGACTTTGTTATAACAGATATTCAAATTGGGGAATACAAGCAACTTGAAATCTTGGAGGCATGCAGTAAAAGGAAAATTCCGTGTATGGTTTTCAGCAGCTACATCAATTCCACCATTCTTAAGCATTGCCAGGAGTATCATGCCAGGGTGGTAGTTTCCAAATCTGCACCTTTAGAAGATTTACAAGCGGGCGTAAAAAACCTCATCCATGGCAGTTATTTCCGGTGCTCCGTTTGCAGCAACATCGAAAACATGAAAAGTCGCATTCCGCAAGAAGTGCCCAAAGTTGTTTATACGCCCGCCGAAGAATATGTAATTCTGGCTCAAATAGAGGGCAAATCCACAGTTCAGTTATCACATGAAACCGGAAAATCAAAGTACACCATTCGCAACCAGCGCATGCATCTAATGGAAAAAAACGGATGTACTATGGAAGAAATTACACGAAGGTATCTTTTCTGGCACACCAATGGTTAACGCGTGACGTGTGCGTGCACATGGGTGCACACATGAATATAGAACTATTTTAGAAAAACGGTCTTTTTTGTCAACGTTGACAAATAAATGGGGATGGCTCCAAACCCCTGCAATTTTCAATTTATTTTTATGATGAACAAAACAACTGAAACCACCATCGCCAACGCCGTTAACCTCTTTATTATTGACGAGAGCGGCTCCATGGCCTCTGTGACCGAAAGCACCCGCGAAACCTTTATTGGCTTGCTGGAAAAAATCAAACAGGAACAGACCGACATGCCCGAACTGCAGCAGTTTGTGAACCTTTGGACCTTTGCCGACAACCGCTTTAGCGAACGCCTGATTTTTCAGGAGGTGCAGCGCTGGAATGGCCAAGCCCCGGATTACAGACCTATGGGAGGCACGCCGCTGAACGACGCCATTGGCAATGCCCTCAAAAAACTGGAAAATTACCTGTTTGTAAAAAACCTGCCCACAGAGAACACCCGTGTAAGCGTGTTTATTCTCACAGACGGTGAAGAAAACAGCAGCCGCGAATGGACTACTGCCGGTATCCGACAGTACATTGGCGAATGTGAGACCAAAGGCTGGGAATTTACCTACTACGGTACCGACCACGATGTTTGGAGAGCCGCTGAGGCCCTGAACATTAAGAACCATGGCTACTACAGCAAAAACGCGGCCGGCATGCGCGATATGGTAAATGAATACAATCGCGAAGAATTCGACAAGAAAATGGCCTACCTGCAGAAATTCAGAAAGCCTAACCCGTAACGGGAATTAGGCTGTAAGCGCAGCAATGCGATAGGGACGGTTCTTCTCTCCGCTGATGATGTAAGGTTGTATCAACCTTACATCCATGCGGGAGCGGAATCTCGCTTTTATACGGGATATACTCTGATTCATGCTGCCGTTGTCTCTGGAGAGGATAAACATGGGCTCCAGAATGCTATTGATTCTGTCCTCGTCTTCTATGCCCGTTACTCCTCGGTAAATGTTGCGCATTTCATCCAGGTATTGGGGTCTTTCACTTAGCCTAAAACCATCGGGATGATTGTAAAATAGACGGTACAGGGAAAAATCCAGGGGTTGCAACTGAATATAGGTATCAATCTCTACAAAATCAATGCTGTTTCTGAAACCATTGATTTGCAGGCGAAACGGCCTGCTTTCAGCTTCCAGCATAATCTGACCCAGCTCTGGTATGAGCATTTCACCTGCCTGCGGCTGATTATAAACCTCCTGCAACAATGCCCGTATAACTTTATAAAATCCTTTTTCCGTTTCTGTTCGTTGTATGGCCAGCAGGGTGCGTAATACATCCTCGTCTTCCAGTATAGCCTGCTTATCGTAATCTACTGCCGGCTCCCGGAAACCAGGACTTCCAAAAATACTGTCGCGCAAGTTTCTGAACCAGTTTTGCTTATTATCAGCGATATCGGGCGCAGCATTAAACGACTGTTCGTTATCAATTTTAGTATGGTAATTCAGTTCGGGTAATGACGGAATACCGCTTTGGGCAACTTGCAGCATCAGCGTGCACATGGCTTCTTCCGTCTGAAATTCACTGTGCGAGCAACACCAGGTACCTTCATACCCAAAATAGAGCAGATAGTGGTTTTGAACTGCGTCAATATTGAGTTTTCGCAAAATCAGGTGGCCGGCCAGCTGCAGGTTCACACCGCGCAGCAATTCCCCCACCAGTATGCCCTGCTTGCGGCGGTGCAGTGATTTTAATCCCGGAAAATGGTAGGTCCAGTAATCTTCATCTGTCTGAGACAGATCCAGCATGTCGTTGTCAAGATCAGGGGGGAACGCCAACGACATGCCACGCTGCTCGAGTTGTTCGCACAGCGCAAAACGCATGCCGGTGGGAAGGCGCCCGTTTGAATCCGGACTCAGGTTGATGTATACAAAACTGTTGGGCGGAAATAGAAAGTTAAGTCTGTCAGAAATTTTCTCAAAGATGGGCTGGCGTGTCATTCGTTCGTGTTTCTCCAAAAATACAAACTCCATCTTTAAAAACAAACAACCGGCCCTTAGGCAATACCTGCCAGTATTCGTTATCTGTTATGGCTGCCGTGGCAATCACCACTCCGCGGGTATCCGGATTTTTTTCATCCTCCAGGTTGATGCTTACATCCAGATCAGCCAGAGATACCGCATGAAAGGGGGCCTTGCGAATGGTATAATGCAATGAATTGCCGGGTGTGGCAGTGTGATAGGCAAATAACCGCTCCCCATCACTGAAAATACAGTTGAATTTACCGAGTTTGTTGATTTGCTTCAAGACGGCCTCAACCTTGGAATAATGTTCGGGCTTATCCAATTGCAGTTTCTGTTTTTTCAATTCGCCGAGTAAATGGCAGAAAGCGTGTTCAGAATCGGTTTGTCCTACGGGCTTATATCCATTAAGTGAAAGGGTTTCATGGTTGTTCAATACGCCGTTGTGGGCAAATACTATACTTTTTCCCTGATAGTAGCGCATGAAAGGATGGGTGTTCTGCTGCACATGGCTGCCATGGGTTGCATAGCGCAGGTGGGAAATGATGTTTTTACTTTTCACCCAGGGGCCGTCATAAACAGCCTTAAAGAGACTGCTCCTCATGGCATTGTGGGGTTCCTTGATGATCTGGGCTTCCCCATCGGGAAACCAGGCGAGACCCCAGCCGTGGCTATGCACTCGGGCTCGCTGCTGGAAACCTTTGAGTGAAAAACGGGGGTTGATATTCTGATTAAAGTGTAGGGCTAATAATTCGCACATGGTTGGTTGGTTTATTGATTGTTAGTTTGGTTTTTTGATTGATAGAATGGTTTATTGGTCTAATTGGGGATTTGCTTACTCAATTAAACCAATAAACCATTAAACTCATTGTTACAGACTTATTGTACAGCAAGTACCTTAATGAAAATTTCTTCAGGGTAGCCGCCGCCAAAAACGTACTCGGTTACAGGACAAAGCCACAGCTCGTGGTTAATCTGCAGCACATTGTAATAGGCGCCGTAATCCACCGGGGCATGGCCAATATCGGCCAGCAATTCCTTGTCCAGCCCGTCTCTTACTTTCTGCAGTTGGTAATCAAACGGGGCTGCCGAGTCGGTGTTGATTTCCACCTGAACACGGTGTCCGTTTCCGGATACCCTGTCCAAAAAGGTGTCTGCACCTGCCACCATCATCAGATTGGCTTTGGTGCCAAGGCCGGCATTTAAAAATTCGGGTAAGTCAATGTACCAGATTCCGTCTTCTTTGTAAAATGTGTGATTCATAGAGATTTTTTTAAATTGAAATACAAAGTTCAGGGCATATTATAAAAACAGGCAAAATCCGTCAACCTTGACGAAATATTGAATTTTTATAAAAATCTCTTATATTCAAGGAAGGCCATTACCGGGTTTCCGTGTGAAAGTGCGCCCAGCGGTTAATAACCGGAATCACATATTGGCTTTCGCGTACGAAGCCCTACTTCTTTGCCTGACAATCTGCAACTTTACTGGCCTGCAAGAGCTTTCTCGCACTACTTTCCACAATGGGTGTGCACGAAATACTTTTCCGATTGGCGGGATTACTCACAACATGAAGATACATCGTTTTGCCGGCTTCACATTTAACCGAAATGGCGGCTTCTTGCTCCCTCGCTGTTAACTTTCTTTTGGCAGAAAATGAAACAAAAAAAGCGTGTTCACCACTATCCCGCGACAGCAATAGATGACGGCCCGCCGTAAGACCGCACTCTCTTTTCCCATCCACATATATCCAAGCAGGTTTACTGCCCGGAGCATCGCCCTCGGCCCGCAATACAATTACAGAGGTTGCCGCAGATACATGCCTGTTTTGGCCAAATGACAGTGAAAACCATAAGGCAATACCAATTGCCAGGATGAATTTCTTGTTCAATATGGCTACGAAGACTTTCAATTGTTTGTTAAATTACTCAAAATTAATCAATTATATAGACACTAACACATTACTTTGTGTTAATTTTACATAACCTTTCAATGATTATGTAAGCACTACGTTTTCTGTTTGTAAAAACGATTCATAGCCCAGACATGAGGCATGCTCAGGCAGGCCAGAAATACAAAAAACACGGAGATGAACTGTTCTTTGTTCCAGGGGATGAATTGGGATTCTGTCAGCAAAAAGAAGCCCAGTAGAAGTAAAACTGCACCCACGGTAAATGGCAATGCTTTCAAAAACAGCATACGGTTACCGGTTTGCATACCTTGCCTGAGATGAGACCATCCATTCATGCTGTGTTGCCCTATAAAATAGAGCCCAAAGGCAGAAATTACCGGCAAATACATTCCGACACAAAGCATGAGTATACTCCACAGAATGGCGGGTCTCTTTTCATATAAACCCCAGACCAATGCCGGCATTAAGGCTGCATAGCCCAGGTAGTTATTAGGTATCCATGATATATTTATATTCATCCCATTTAAAATGTCAACCACTTCGGAAATATGGGAAAAGAGGATGATGAACAGGATGATCAGACCCCAAAAAAATGATTTGAGGTGAGAATTACGGTCAATTTTCCATTCCTGTATATCCGCCTGCCCGAAATGAAAGGCTGAATACAACAGGAAGATTACCAATGCAACGAAGGGGAGCCACTGCCATAAAAGCAGGTACAACAGCATAATGCTCAGGTATTTCAGTATAAAAAATGGCCTGGGTTTGCCATGAATTTTACCCGTTTCGAGCAGATGATCCACAGCACCATGAGGTATCCCCACAGACAGCAAGCCCACCGACATCAGCACCCACTGAAGGGGTGAGTACAGCGAGGGCGAAAGCGAGTAAATCAACCAAAGTATCAGGGAAAAGACAGTCAGCATGGCAGGCTTTGAAACGGCAGGAGGATTATGCTTGAGGTCTTGCCTTAACGCAGCCAGAAAAGGTCGGAATGGCAAGCTCATTAAAATTCCCACATCCTGAATTAGCGTAGTTTTTTCATCCAGAAAGCGTAAAATCCTGGTGGTGTGATTCCTTCTGAATAATTGCTGAAAAATGGGTTTACCCCACTCCGGGGTATGGCAGAGAATCCACAATAGGAGTCTATCGTAGAAACGAAAACGGGTAGCGGGCACCCATGGATCTGTAAACCGTGCTTCCCGCAATGCATGGCAGATTTCAGCTGCCTGCCTGTGCATATTTTTAAAGGCATAACCTGTTCCGGGTTTAATGGCACCTGCCCTGCCACCCAGTCGCGTCACCCCTTGCATTTCGTGAACCCTGAGTGGCGCAGAACACATAGGAATGCATCCTGTTTCGGTTTCGCGTACATGGGCATTCCCAAAATAATGTGTTATGTAGCGCTCCAATACCGGCTTTGCTTCTGTATCGGTGATGATTTGCGTGCCAAAACGCGTAAGCTCCACCAGGGCCTTGTTTTCTGTCATGGGCAGCACATACATAAACTGGGTAGCACCCTGCTGCTCCACATTAAAATCCATCATATCCATGACTTCCGGATGAGGCATCGACTGGTCGGTTTCTATCACATAACCGATAAATGATTGAAAAAGTGAGGATTCATTGGGCTTTGGCGACATATATCCTGCGGGCCGACTGTCGAACACATGCCCTGCGATGAATGCACCCAATTCGGTTGTAACCTCCACTTCCGCATCTCTTGCTACCATAGACAAAACCGGTGATTCAATCCGGCACAAATTATGTCGCTCTATGATGGCGTTGAGTTCCGCATGCATATTCACACCCGGAATACTGTGGTATTGCAAAGGATGAAGGTCTTTTGGAATTTCCCTGTTTATCCTTAAATAACGCCAGCTTTTTTGAATCAAACTGCCGCAATCTTCCAGAATGGCATCCTCCGGTTTTGCCCAAAAAGAAAAGGTCTTGCGTCTTAGGGATGTGAAATCCGCATCCACAAGCACCACTTTTTTACCGGTGAGCAATCCTGCCTTTTCCATGCGAATCAACAGCAGCGTAGCAGACGCACCGGCACCTGCAAAAAGGTAGTCGCACTGTATGGGCTTTGCTGATATCATGGCTTTTTCATAAAAAAGGGGTTCTTGATAAGCTCAGAACCCCTTTTTGAAAATTGAAAATTAAATATTAGTCTTCGCTTCTGCTGAGGGCATAAACAACCAGACCGAAACCGATTTTGTTTACGGCATCACCAATGTTGTAGATGATGTCCATATTCAGGTTCCAGTTCTTGCAGAACTCATACCACTGACCATCGGCAGTACCCACCAGGTAACCCAGAGGATAGATACCCCAGCCGATTACTACAAACTTCAAAAGAGAATCGATGGCTTTCTGTACAGCAGGGCTGCTGGCTTTTGAAAGCTGAGCCACTTCGCCTTTCCATACCATCCAAACGATCCAGAAGTAGGCAGCACCTGATACCAGACCCCAGAAAGCAGCCTGATTGCGTGCAACCGCTTCACCCCAGTAGCCGGTAACCAGCATGATTACGGAAGCAAAGATGAGTTTCCACAGCAGACCTACTTTGGCACCGGCCTTTTTGGTGATGAGGTAGAATTCTACGCACATCAAAGGCACAGTCAGCAACCAGTCAACATAGCGGAAGAATACGGGTGACTCTCCACCTGTTTCCAGGTTGTAGCCGCGCATGTAGTAGTAGTGCACAGCTGCAATGAAGGTAATAATACCAGATACCAGAACAGATGTTCTCCAGCTTTTAGAGGTGTTACCCAATTCAAAGAAGAAGAACACAGAAGCGGCCATCATGGCCATGGTGCCGATGAAGAACGTAAATGCTACGTAGTTGTCGGCTGCGATGACGTTAGACGTCAATAGGTTGAAATGTTCCATACGTGTATGTATTTAATGATGTACACAAATGAACAAACTTTTGATAATTGTGTTTGTATGGTTGTAAAATTTTTCGTACATTACGTAGCTTTATCCACAAAGCACACCCCCAAAAAACATACAATAATTATAAATAATATCTTTCGAAACCACCTGCTACATTGATTTTCAATGAAAATAAGCCTATT
>JBEDNI010000099.1:0-6993 GCA_041170685.1 Bacteroidota bacterium
TAAAAACCATGAAAACACTTGTCATTATTCAGCCACCGGTTATCCATGCCGTTAAAAAATGGATACTCTTTGCAGGTTTCTTATTGTCTTATTGTATGCTTTGGGCTCAGGATCCCTGGCATCAGCCGGATCTTGATTCTACTGCCCCGGCAGCAGTTTCTGAATGGGAGTCAGCGGTTCCCAATGAAGAAACCGAAGAATTTGGGTTGTTTATCTTTCAGTTTGGTAACGGAATGATTGCTACGCTCGATGAACCTTCAGCCCGGGATATTGGTGTTAGGGTGGGTGTTTCGAGCCCAATCCGTGGCATAAACAAAACTGGCGATTACTATGCCGAGCTGTTGCGCGCCAATATGCTGGCAGCAATGGCCAATGGGGGCAGCATGCAGCCTGTATTGCTAAAAGGGTTCTTAGCGCCCAACGGGAAAGTTTACAGGAGCCGTGCCCAGTATGAAAGCCAGCCCCATATGCCACTTGTAGATCCATCTGTGTATGGCCGATACAATATTCAGCAGGGTGGGCAGTGGAAGGTCTTTACCCTGTAATCAGGGCAGCCGGTAAATATGTGTGTTTTTCTGGTGGTACACCGCGCGGGCTCCGGTTTTTAATCGGGGCTCGTAGCGGCTGAACCAAAGACCGGTATCATTTAGCACCAGATACTGTACGCGGGATTGGCTGAGGATTTCGGCAGTGATTTCGGGTCCAAAATCCCTGCTGATGCGCACTCCCCGTTTTTTTAAGAGATATAATGCTGTGTTGGGTGTGATGTCAAAGGCGTAAAACACCCTGGCGCCATCCGGAATTACCTGCTTTAATGTATCTGCCTGTTCCACCAGCTCTGCCGCCTCTTTAAAGGCATTCTGGTGGTAATAATCTCCGGTAGAATACCTTCTGTGCATCATGTGTGCTGCATGTCCGGCGTTCATGAAGGGAATGATCCAGAATGAAATACCCATTATCACAGGTATACATCCCATAAGCACAGTGCGCTGTTCCTGAAACAACTGCTGCAAAAAGAGCCAACCAAAGAAAATGGCAGGATACAGCAGAATAAAATAATAATCGTGGTATAGAAACTGTCGGTTAAACAAAATCCAGATGGATCCTGCACCCAGTAGCATCAACCCCGCTGCCAGTCCCGGTAACAGTGCTTCACGTATTTTAAACAGCAACACCATGGATAATATAGCGAGAAACAGGATGAAAAACCCGGGTCTGTAAATGCTTTCCTGCCAGTTGTTGAGCGCTGTTTGTGAATTTTGTATAAACTCACTCAACGTCGCTGCAGGATTCATGGATTGTAAGAAATGCATGTTGGAGGTTTTGCGGGTAAGCCAGCCGGCATAACCATACCATGCTGTGATGGGAATTGCAGGTATAAGCATCCAAAAAACATCCCTGCGCGTCAGAACAACCTGTAAGGTCTGGTTTTTAAAAAATCGCCATAAAAACAAGAGTAGAACTCCCGCGATGCCATATATCAGAAAAGAAATTTTCAGCAAACCGGCCAAACCCATCCATAGTGCAAACCAGCGCAGGTTACGAGCGGGCTCTCTGCCGTAGATTCTCAATATTAAATGATACCAGGCCATCATTACCAACGACATGGCTCCGGCATCTGCCAGAAAATTGGGAGTGTAAAATATAAGAATGGGCGAGCAATACCACCCAAACACCAGCAGCAAACGGTGTACGTTGCGTTGAATAAATAGGCCCGTGATTTTCCATGCGTGAAATACGCCTGCACAGACCAGTAAGTACAATAGTAACCGATAGATGATGTCATGTGGACCAAATACCTTGTAAAGAAGAGCTGCGGTATAGGGAATGATGGGAAATTCCATGCCGGTGATTCCTTCAGACTGCCTGTCTTCCGATACCCTGGGTAACAAGAAGTTCATGTCTTCATGGTAGTAATTCCAGGCCACGCAGGCGCGATCACATTGTGCCCCCTGATGAACACTTTCAGGGGCCTTGGGTAAGGTCTTGAAAAGTCCCAGATAGGCACTTAAAACAATCCATGCCACCCAAAATCCATATACGGGTTTAATCCGTTGCATTGGCAATATTGCTGTCTCTTACAATATAGTGTGGTCGGTTTTTTACATTGTCGCTGACCCTGCCCAGGTATTCTCCCAGCATGCCAATGCCAATGAGTTGTATGCCGCCCAGAAACAGCACCGAAATATGCAGACTGGTCCATCCGGGTTCTGTGGTGCCAAAAAATTTCTGATAGAGACTGTAAACAATCAATACAAATGCCACTGCAGAAACAAAAAAGCCGGTGATGGTTGCTACTTTCAATGGCCAGGTACTGAAACTGCTGATGCCATCCAGGGCAAATCGCATCATTTTGCGATAGGTAAACTTGGTTGCTCCGCCCATACGTTCTTCCCGGTCATATTCCAGAAAGGTCTGATTAAATCCTATCCAACTAATCTGCCCACGGATATATTTGTGTTGCTCGGGCATCTTGCTCAAAATGCGCTGTATTTTTCGGTGAATAATCCTAAAATCACCCGTGTCAACCGGGATTTCAATGTTGGTGATTCTGGCCAGCAGCCGGTAAAACAGCCGTGCAGTGAATTTTTTTAGGAAGTTTTCGCCATCGCGCTTGCGCCTGCGGGCATAGACCACCTCAAAACCCTCTTGCGCTTTGGATAATAAGTCCGGCAAAAGCTCCGGAGGATCCTGACCGTCTCCATCCATAATCACAATCCATTCTCCACGGGCATGCTCAATGCCTGCGGTGATGGCTAGCTGATGACCAAAATTTCTGGAAAAATCGATGTATTTAACATGATGATCAGTTTCGGCCAATCCTTGTAAAATCGATAGGGAACGATCTTTTGAGCCATCATTGATGTACACTACTTCCCAGTCGATTTTTAGCGGTTGCAGTGAATTTTGGAGCCGCTGATAGAGCTTACCAATATTCATTTCCTCGTTGTAAACCGGAATAACAACCGATAATATGGGTGTGGATGTCATATTGGCAAAATTATTGCATTAGTTGCACTAAATTTGTGCTAATATGAAAAAGAACCTTTTCCGCGTCCTTTCCACGGTTGCCATATTAACCGCTTCTTATGCTTTGTACGCTTGTCAGGGCAATTCATCAGAAACCCATGAAGATGGAGTTGAAATTCGGGAACCCAAGGAGACTAAAGTTGAAGTTTCGGGAATTCCTGCAAAGAAATTTGATAGTCTCATCGCAGGCAATAAGTTGGTAATGGTCGATTTTTATGCTGTATGGTGCGGTCCATGTAAGCGGATGGCTCCCTTTGTTGAACAGGTGAAAGAGGAGAAAAAAGATGTGGTTACCGTACTCAGCATTGATGCCGAAGCCCAGCCCGAAATCAGCAGCCGGTACAACCTGGAAGGATATCCTACACTTATTTTCTTTAAAAAGGGTCAAGTGATAGCCAATGCCATCGGTTATCACGACAAAAACCAGATTCTGGAATTAATCAATAAGTTTAAGTAATTGCACTTAAAACATTGACGGGTAATACAAAAGGGTGCAATAAAGCATCCTTTTTTTATGCCTGAGGATTATCAAGGAAATAGAAAAAACTATCGCCTCGTAAACCCAATCGGAGGGTTTCAAGTGCGAGAATTTCGTTCGGTGCAATATTGCCCAGATTTACATTGGCGCCATAAAGTTTAATGAACCATACTTGCTGAGACTTCAGAGGTGCCTCCCAAATGATTTTATCCTGAGGGATTTTTCGGATAATTTCTGCCACAAGGCCGCTTCTTACCTCTCCGGTCCCCCTGAATATGCCCACCGTGCCGCTTTCTCTGGCCTCGGCAATGACTTTCCATACGCCGGCACTGATTTCACTTTCCATTTGCTCTATCCATTCATAGGGAGGGATGATTTTTTCAGCATCTTTGCTTCCTACCTCGCTTAGCACAGTGGCTTGTTTAGATAATTTGCGGATATATTCACATTTGGCATCATGATGCATTTCGATACTGCCGTCACTCACTTCTGCATAGTCTATACCTGTTTTATCCAACAGGCGCAGATAATCTTCAAACTGATTTCGCACCACGTAAGCCTCAAACAAGGTACCCCCGAAGTATACAGGTATTCCCGCAGATTTATACAGATTGATTTTATCCTGAAGTCGCGGGGTAACATAGCCCGTTCCGAAACCCAGTTTGATGATGTCAGTGTAGTGGAGTCCGCTGCTGAGAAAGTCTTCGGCTTCGCGCAGACTTAGGCCCTTATCCATTACCATGGTTAGACCGCTTTCTCTAGGTTTAGCACTGCGCTCAGGCAGTTGTGATAGGTTAAATAATTCCTGGTTCATGTTTGCAATCCCGGATTGGTAAAGCGGGCAATCAATCTTAATAAGCTTCCGGCTTTTTTCAATTCCGGTGCAAAAATAAACATTTGCACATGTTCTTCCGCATTAATAGAGAGGGCTGTTTCCAATAAGTAGGTAGCGGCCGCCTGTTGACCGGTGAGGTAACATAGCGCAGCCATACGGTAAAGCAACCGGGTGTTTCCCGGAATATGTTTAATGCCCGTCTGGGTTATTTCCAGCGCCCGGTCAGACTGGCCTGTTTCATGCAGTGCAACGCCCCAGTCAAGCCATACCTCGTCTTCGGATGGAAAATCTTCGGACAATACCTCATACAACGGCTCCCATTTTTCTGATTGGTTGGTGCCGAAATATGCAGCCGCTAAAACAACTCCATAATCAGCTTCTGTGGGGTTTAGTTCCCATGCTTTTTCAAGGTAGGGAATGGCTTTGGCATATTCCTGCTCATAGTGCCAGGTGAGCCCCATACTATACCAGCTTTCACTGTCGTCAGGATTGGTTTTTAGCACTTCATGGTACAGGGTTCGCGCCTCTTTAACTTTCCCGGTTTCGTAATGACTCCAGGCAAGTAAGCCTTTCAATTCTTCAAAAGCGCCTTTGTGAAATCTTTCTGATTGTTCAAAGTAATGCCGAATAAAACTGGTGTAATCTTCGTGTTCGTATAGTGCCTCCATGTAACCCAGCCATGCTTCAAGAAAATTTTCGTTGATGGTTACTGCAAAATCAAATGCTTCAATGGCCCTGGGGTAATCCTCCAGATCTGCACAAGCGTTGGCCAGCAAATACCAGGCCTCCTCCGAATACGGATCCTTGTCTACCAATTTCTCCAGCATGGGCATCAATGCTGACACGTGGTTTTTATCCTGTGTTTGCCCAAGCCATTTTTCAACAATGTAGTGTATGTCACCGCCAAGTTCCAGACACTTATCAAGCAGAGGCAATGCCAGTTCAAATTGACCATAATGGATGAGTAGCTCAAGAAAATCTTCCATGGCCTGTTCATCTTCCCCGGCCAGTTCCAGTCCTTCACGAAGCATTTCCATGGCTTTGTCCTTTCTCCCTTCCAGCCCGTAAATAGCAGCTTCTACCATAAACAGAGCAGGTTCAAACGCACTGTATTCTTTCGCTTTGGCAATATATCGCCTTGCCATGCGGTAGTTTTTTTCGCGCATCAGCACCTCTGCCATGTGAATGGCAAAAACAGGTATGTATGGAAACTGATCAATACCCTGTTCCAGTACATTTTTCATTAACTTGAAACCTTTGCCTGTATCACTGGCCATCAAATGATTGTAGGAATAGTACCGAAATATTTCCAGTAACTCCCTCGGACTGAAAGTAGCATCCTTGTTGGATTCAAATTCGCGGACAAGCTCTTCTACATTACCGCTGAACTCGTCCTGCTCCTCATCATCCCAATCGCTTGGAAAAAATCCCATCGCCGTCAAAAATAATCAGCCAATTGGTCGAAAAACCTGTTTGGTTGAGAGAAGCCCCCTATATTTTTGCACAGTTTGTATACAATGCATGTCTTCATCAATCCTGCGCGGCTTTTTCTGTTTGCCGCACTGTCTTTTCTTCCGCTGCTTTCCTCGGCACAAAGCAAATTATTTAAGCAACAGGCTTCTTGGCAGCAGCAAGTAGATCATGATATCCACGTTGTTTTTGATGAAAAACAGAAAGTTCTGCGTTGTTTTCAAACTATTACCTATACCAATAATAGTCCCAATGTCATTAAAATTCTTCCTTTTCATATTTGGCCAAATGCTTTTTCAGGCAGGCACACAGCGTATGGAAAAGAAGCCATTGTTAATGGGAATAAGAAGTATTTTAATGCTACGGAAAAAGAACGGGGAGCCCTGGATAGCCTAAATTTTATTGTCAATAATGTTCCAGCCCTTTATTATGAAGATTCTATCAATCCGGATATTGTATACCTGACTTTGCCGCAAGCCTTGAATACTGGTGATAAAATAACCATAACCACGCCTTTCCGCGTAAAAATTCCCTGGTTATTCAGCCGCATGGGTTATAATGGCGATCTGTTCTCAATTACCCAGTGGTATCCAAAACCGGCGGTATATGATGTGAACGGTTGGAATGTATTTCCTTACGCTGAACAGGGAGAGTACTACAGCGAATTCGGAGATTATTCCGTCAGTCTGGATGTGCCGGCAAATTGGCGTGTTGCTGCCACCGGTGAATTGCAGGATTCTGCTGAATTAGCATGGCTTGATTCTATCGTGTTAGGCCTTGATACAATCGAAAGAACCGGCCGGAAAACGCTGGTATACAAACAAACCGAGGTAAGCGACTTTGCCTGGTTTACAAAACCTGACTTTCAGGTTTCCAAAGGGAAATCAACATTACCGAATGGCCACGAAGTAACCAACTTTGCTTTCTACATTGCAGGGGCAAACTCCAATGCTTCTTCAATGCTTAATGCCATTGATAAGGCTCTGCAATACTATTCCGAGCGAGTGGGAATGTATCCTTACCGGTATTGTAATGTCGTTATTGGTCCCCTGCAAGGTGCCGGTGGAATGGAATATCCCATGATTACCATTTGTGCTGATGCCTCGGAAGGTACTATTATTCACGAAGTAGGCCACAACTGGTTCCAGGGAATGCTGGGTTCACAGGAGCGTGAACACCC
>JBEDNI010000100.1:0-7301 GCA_041170685.1 Bacteroidota bacterium
TATATTAATCCTTTAAAAAATGGATTTAGCCAAGATTTCAGCCCCGCACTTGACAGTTTGCTGAATCACTATCATCGCGTTTATAAAGCTACACCGGGAGGTCAGTTGCTGGTTATGAAAAATGGCCAATGTGTTTATAACAGGGCCTATGGAGACTTTGACTATTCAAATTCCAAAACGGTGCAGCCATCCGATTTATATGATCTTGCATCCATTACCAAAGTAGCGGCTACCACCCTGTGCGTAATGAAATTATATGAAAACAAACAGATAAAACTGGATGCCCATTTGCACAACTATCTGCCTGAACTTAATAAAACCAACAAGGGAAAATTAACCATAAGACAGTTAATGACACACAGCGCAGGTCTGCAGGCCTTTATCTCATTTTACAAAGAGGCCCTGACCCAGCCGGGATTGTTCAGTAAATTTAGTGATAACCATCACACCATACAGGTTACAGATTCTCTGTGGATGAGAAAGAGCTATGTAGATACTATATGGCAAAAAGTTATTGCGTCTGAAGTCAAGAATAAGGGTGAATTTCTTTACAGCGATCTGGGCTTCATCATACTGGGAAAGGTTGTTGAAAGGGTTTCCGGTATGACGGTTTCGCAATTTGCCCAAGCCCATTTTTATGAGCCCTTGCGTTTGAGGCGCACCCTTTTCAAACCATCTGAACGCTTTTTTCAAAACGAAATTGTTCCCACCACCGAAGATCAATATTTCAGAAAACAGCGTATTCAGGGTTTTGTGCATGACCCCACAGCTGCCATGCTTGGAGGGATTGCAGGTCATGCGGGATTGTTTTCTAATGCCACCGAACTGGCCAAAATCATGCAAATGCTTTGCAATGGAGGGCATTTGGATGGGAAACAACTTTTGAAAACTTCTACAGTTGTTCTATTTTCTGCGGCACAAAAAGGCACCCACAGAGGGCTTGGATTTGACAAACCCAACGGACAAAAAGGGGTAAAGGCCAACATTTCGGAAAAAGTGCCGGGTACCTTGTTTGGACACAGCGGATTTACGGGCAACTGGGCATGGGCAGATCCGGGCAACAAACTGGTTTTTGTATTCCTGAGCAACCGAACCTATCCTGATGAGCAAAATAAAAAACTCATTCAGGAGAATGTGAGGACCAAGGCCATTGAAATCGTCTATTCAGCGCTTACTCCCTGATAAAATCCTGCGGTGACAATCCGGCCATATTTCCGCTGCTCATGAGCAACAGGATGTTTCTTTTGCTATCATCCCATGCCTTATTTACCGCTTCTTTCAGCTGTTCCGGGTTTTTAAATTCACGGCAATGCCCGATCTGGCCTGCAATGTATCCAGGCTCAGGCACAGGCATTCGTTTTAACTCATAAACATGGGGATCATACAATACAAATGCATGGTCTGCAGGGGAAAGGGTATTGTGGTAACCGGGTAAAAATTCCGGCTGCAAGCTGCTGTATGTGTGTAATTCAAATACCGCTATCAAGTTATCATTGGGAAATTGTTCACGTACTGCCTCTACCGTAGCCCTAACCTTACTGGGTGCATGGGCAAAATCGCGGTAAACAATGGCTGCATCCGTTTCCAGTACCTTTTCCAAACGTTTGGCTGTGCCGCTAAAGGATTGCATTGCAGTCCAGAAACGGTGCGAATCTATACCCAGTTCTGCTGCCAGCAGGGCTACACCGGCGGCATTTTGCAGATTGTGTCTGCCAAAAATAGAAAGTGAATATTCATGGCCATTAACATGCACCACACAACCGCCCGGTATGGAGCTAAAATGCGGCTCTCGATATGATTGATTGAAAAAATCACTCGAACACGCCAATTTTCTCAAATCCTCATCCCCTTCATACCAGAACCAGTGTGCTCCGGGTTGCATGGATTGTATAAAAATATCAAACTGTGCCACATAGTTTTCAAAGGTTGGAAACACATTGACATGGTCCCAGGCAACCCCGGTGAGCATTGCCAGATGGGGCTTGTAGACATGAAATTTGGGAACAGGATGCAGGGCGGAAGTAAGGTATTCATCACCCTCAATAATCATAACCGGGGCATCGCTCAACTTTACCATTCTATCAAAACCCGGAAGTTGCGAACCCACCAGATAATCGAATTCCAGACCACATTGCTGCAATACATGCATCAGCATGGCAGTGGATGTGGTTTTCCCATGACTTCCTCCAATGACTACGCGCTTTTTATCTTCGGAATGCCGAAAAACAAACTCCGGAAACGAATAAATGGGCAGGCCCAGTTGCTGGGCTTTGATTAATTCAGGATTGTCAGACCGAGCATGCATACCCAATATGATTCCATCAAGCGCATTATGTACCTTTTCCGGAAACCAGCCCAAGGTATCCGGCAACAGACCCGCTTGCTGAAGGCGAGTTCTTGCGGGGTCAAATATCTCATCATCACTCCCGGTTATGATATGGCCATGCGCTTGTAATTCCAGCGCCATGTTATGCATAACTGCGCCGCCCATGGCAATGACGTGATAAGACTTTTGGGGTGTATTCATCTATGTATCAAAACTACATCTAATGCGGGGTTAATAGCATGATTGAGTTATTCACACCGGTTGATTTATTCAACATGATTGAACAAAAGAGTGCCGGATACAACGTCTTTTTAGCAAAACAAATCCGTAATAAATTGCTTACTTTTGCAAAACGTTTGAAGCACCTATGAAAGTCCTGGTTTGCATGAGTGTGGTTCCCGACACCACCACTAAAATTACCTTCACCAATAACGACACAACCTTCAATACGCAGGGTGTGCAGTTTATTATGAATCCTTACGATGAGTTGGCCCTGACAAAAGCCTTGGACATTGCTGAACCTGTTGGCGGTGCGGTCACCATCATTCATGTGGGTACTGCCGATGCTGAACCCGCCATTCGAAAGGCACTGAGCATGGGCGCAACGGATGCGGTAAGAATTAATGCTGCCCCAACAGATGCACAGTTTGTTGCAGAACAGATTGCAGCGTATGCCCAAGACAAAGCATTTGATTTTATCATGACCGGTCGTGAGAGTATTGATTACAATGGCGGTGCGGTCTGTGGCCTGCTGGGTGCTTTGCTAGGAATTCCCAGTATCAACGTGATAACCCAGCTTTCTGTAACAGATAAAACAGCCCACCTGGAAAGGGATATAGACGGTGGAAGAGAAACGCTCACCTGTTCGTTACCATTTGTGGCCAGTGCCCAGAAAGATTTGTGCGAACCCCGCATTCCCAATATGCGCGGTATTATGGCGGCCAGAACCAAACCCCTCCAGGCAGTTGAACCAATAGCAAGCGCTAACCATGCTGTATACAGCCGCTTTGAATTACCGCAGCCCAAACAGGGTGTGAGGATGATCAGTGCCGACAATCCTGAAGAATTACTACATTTGTTAAGAAACGAAGCCAAAGTCATTTAATACAATATCACTATGTCAGTTATCGTATTTGCGGAAACCCGCGACCAACAATACAAAAAATCCACACTGGAGGCCGTTTCGTATGGGAAAGAAATAGCACAGAAAACAGGGGGTAAAGTGATTGCCGTGAGCATGGGAAATGCATCGGATCCCTCATTGCTCGGCAACTATGGGGCAGATGAAGTCATCACCCTGCACAGCGATACTTTTTCAGCATTCAGTCCTGAAATTTATGCAGCAGCCTTTGCTGATATATGCAAAAATCTGGGTGGGAAAACCATCATCATTTCCAATACCTACAGTGGTAAAAGTATGGCCGGGCGTGTAGCTGTTTTACTTCAGGCAGCCCTTGCAACCAATGTTGTGGATTACCCTGACACCACCTCTGGATTTCGCATTAAAAGAGGTGTATTCAGCGGAAAAGCATTTGCCTATGTTGACTTGCAGTCTGAGACCAAAGTCCTGGCTATTACGCCCAATTCGGTAGAAATAAAAACCTACGGAACCACCGCTGCTGTATCGGCACATCAGCCCGCAGCTCTTCCTGCATCGGCCACCCGAATTGAAAGTACGCAAACCGTGAGCGGCAAAGTTCCCCTTACAGAAGCCGAAATCGTAGTTTCTGCGGGCCGCGGTATGAAAGGCCCTGAAAACTGGCACATGGTGGAAGAGCTGGCCAATTCACTGGGAGCTGCCACTGCCTGTTCAAAGCCGGTAAGTGACATGCACTGGCGTCCGCACAGCGAACACGTGGGGCAAACCGGCATTACCATTAAACCCAATTTATACATAGCCATCGGCATTAGCGGAGCCATTCAGCACCTTGCAGGCGTTAGCAGCAGCAAAGTTATCGTGGTTATCAATAAAGATGCAGAAGCACCTTTCTTCAAAGCCGCCGATTATGGAATAGTAGGCGATGCTTTAGAGGTTTTGCCCAAATTAATACAGGCAGCAAAAACAGCCACTGCCGGCTAAACAGAAACATGAGCGACAAAATTGCCCTGGATATTGTTTCTATTTTACCGGCTCATTCGCATGGTGCCTATACCTTGGTGTTGGGTGAACAGAAGGGAAACCGCAAACTTCCGGTACTCATCGGGGCTTTTGAAGCACAGGCCATTGCCATGGAAATTGAGGGTATGAAACCCAGCCGTCCCCTCACCCACGATTTGTTTGTGCAGGCCATGCAGGCCATGGATGTGGAAGTGGAAGAGGTGATGATTACTGACCTTCAGGAAGGTATTTTTTTCTCCAGAATACGTTGCAAAAGAGGGTTTGATAGTTTTGAGCTGGACAGCCGCACCAGCGATGCCATCGCTTTGGCCACAAAATTCAAATGTCCGATTTACGTTACAGCCAAAATCATGGATGAGGCGGCTTATGACGGAGACGAAAGCGAGGTTGAATCGGCAGACAGTCCCGGCAGAATGGCCCATGAAGAGCTGATACCCGGTTCCAAGTCACATGCCGGACTGGAGTCATACTCCATTGAGGAGCTGGAAGCCATGCTGGAGGAGTCTATCCGCGATGAAGACTACACGCGTGCCGCTAAAATCAGGGATGAAATTAAAAAAAGAACTGCATAGCGCTGCACTTTTCACCGCCATCATTTTTTGCTGTTCCGGATTTACGGGCAGGTGGCCATTACCTCAGGGAAAATTATATGGATTGTGGCAGTACAGTGCCATTTATAAAAACGGCAAAAACATCATCACGCCCTCATTGGAGGACACCATGCTACTTGACGCAAGAAAATCGGCATTTCATTACCATATAAAATCGCTCAATAAAAGCTTTAGCGGCGCTTTTCAGACCATTTCATCACCATTGGACAGTTCTCCCTTTCAAACATCACTGTGGTTTCAATACAGCCCTTCCAAAGGCATCCGGAGATTCCATATTATGGCATTGAGTGATGATAGCATGGTGATTCGCGAGGGCAACACAACCTTTCATTATAGCAGAAGAAATCGATGAATATGTTTTTGTATCAGGGTTTATGGGTATCGGGCGAAGAGCACCAATTGCCCCTAAATAGCCGTTCCTACCGCTATGGGGATGGATTTTTCGAAAGCCTGCGTTTCGAGCTCGGGTGCATTCAATATGCTGATTTACACGAAATCAGAATCAGAAAAGCTGCCATGCTATTAAAGATGGAGCTTCCCGATAATTTTAACTTACAGCATCTTGAGTTGGATATACAGGAACATCTCCATTCAAAAGATATTGCATCTGCTTCAGTAAGATGCACCTTTTTCAGGGAGGGTGCGGGTCTTTACGCACCCCAAAATGCAGCTACACAAATTATTACAGAAGTAAAACCTACTGATTTCAGGGGTTATCCTCTCAATGAAAGTGGCCTTACAGTGGGTTTATTCGGCGAATTGACTAAAAATGCCAATTACACAAGCACCATCAAAACCAACAGTGCACTTACCTATGTGATGGCAGGAATTTACGCTGCGGAAAATCATTGGGACGAATGTGTAATCGTTAATGATAGTGGCAGGATTGCTGAAACCGTTTCCAGTAATATTTTCATGGTAAATGGGGATTTTATCACTACGCCTCCGCTCAGCGAGTATTGTGTAGACGGCATTATGAGGAAAGTTGTTATACAACTGGCCGGTGTGTATGGATACAGCGTGCGGGAAAATCCGATTACAGCCATAGACCTGAGTGCCGCAGACGAAATTTTCATCAGTAATGCGGTTAAAGGCATACAATGGGTGGGTGAATACGGTGGTAAAAGCTATAAAAACGCAACATCCAAAAAACTGTCAGACCTGCTGAATAAACCATTCACTCAGTCCTAATCAAGACTTGCCTAATACCAGCCAGATGGAAACCAGCATCAGGCAGAAAGCGAGTGCATAACGCCAATGCAGCGTTTCACCCTTAAAAATCAGCATTACCACCAGGGTAAAAATGAACATGGATATTACCTCCTGTAATAATCTCAATTGAAACATATCCAGAGAACCGCCGGTTTCTCTGCTTCCCAATCGGTTGGCCGGTATCATAAGCAGATATTCAAAAAATGCTATGCCCCAGCTAAACACAATCACTCCGGCAAGTCCCCATTTTTCCCATCCGGAGATTGTTTTCCATTTCAGATGACCATACCAGGCAAACGTCATAAAAACATTGGAAATACTGAGTAAAATGACGGTATATATGGTTCTCATGAGAAGTATTATTGAATAGTGAAGAGCAAACCCAGCTTAAATGCAATAAACGATAGCGGCTCATTATACGTTTGGGTTTCCGCGGGCATACTGCCGTCAAAACCCGATAGGGACGGATCATTGATACTGCCTTTCTTTTGAATCTCTTTTTCGGTTAAATAGCGTAATTCCTTCTTGTACAATGGCAGAGAAGCATCGGGAGAAGTTAAAATACGACTTTTTCTGCGGGCCTGAATCCAGCCGGCACTCATACCTGCAAACAGCGAGGTCCCTGCTTCGGACCACAGTTCAACATCCTGATGTATGCTGATACCGGGGCCGGTTCTATATATATCGTATATCCGAAACCTGCGCGGTATTGGCTTCGGTATTCCGAAATTCTGCACCCTTCGTGTACAGAGGCAATAGGAGCGTCAATCCTGTAGAAGCGGCCATTTTTAAAATGGAAAATTCAAAAGCAACACCTACATCAAAGGTGATAATTTCATGTTTCAACCATGTATGAGCGGCATTGTCGGATTTGGATGTGTATAACATGGTACCCGATCGGCTGCTCCAGTAAGAAATACCGGATTGCCAGGCGGTTATCATGCTGTCGGGGCGAAATTTATATCCTGCAGACAAGGTATACCCACCCAATGTGTAGGGTTTGGTTAAGGCGTTTTCCAGAACGGGTTGTGCC
>JBEDNI010000101.1:0-8618 GCA_041170685.1 Bacteroidota bacterium
CTATTTAAGTTTATTGCTTGGGCTGCATTTATCGGTTTTAATTTACCGGATGCCCATGCTCAGTGTTTTGCCAACAACTCCTGGGGTTGTGGCGGATGGTACGGGGGGGATTTGCAGTCCATTGTTGTGAAAGATGCTGCCGGTGGAACGCTGGCCAGCTATACCGGATTGGGATGTTCCTCATCCAACAGAACGTTGAATTCCGGAAAGCCCATTGATTTGGTGGCAGGTCAGCAGATTACCATTGAAGTTGCAAACAGTGGTGGTAACTGGTCTACCGGTGTAGGTATCTGGCTGGATCAAAATTTTGACGGGTCTTTCTCAACTTCAGAGTGTATTTTAAGTCCTACAAGTACGTTTTATACTACTTCCAGCAGTCCTTCATCACCCTCAAGGGTAACCCTTACCCTCCCTTGCTGGTCCGGAAGTGGCAAGAGCTGGTTGCGTTTTAGGAGTCTTTCTCATTACACTTACGGTTTGGGAACAGGTTCAGGATGTGGTAGTGTGACCGGTTATGGTTCTATCAATGACATTGAGGTAAACCTGAAGCGTTTGCCCAATCCGGTTTCCGATTTTAATGTGCCCCGAGGCCCAAACTATGAAAGGACCACCATTAAGTTCCCTGCCAGCAGCCAAGATCCTGCTTACACCTATAACTGGACATTTGCAGGACCCAATGTTACGGTAGTGAATAATGCATCTTCTATAGGCCAGGCGAAATGGTCACCGGTATCACCACCGAGCACGCACGATGTAACGCTGAATGTATCGTATTGTGGTGTATCAGCTACCAAAACCAAACAGATAACGATAGAGCAGCCCAAGGCACCCCCGGTGGCAGATTTTATTGCCAAGAAGAACAGTGTTGAAATATACAATAATGCAGAGCTGGTAGACTTATCAACCAATGGACCTTACAGCTGGGTGTGGGAAGCAGTATCGCCCGGTGGTAATCTGTATACATCAGGTCAGCAAAACCCGCTATTTTTCCTTGATGAGGTGGGTAAATGGAATTTTTGTCTGACTTCACAAAATGGATTAGGCGTATCTAGTAAGATTTGTAAAAACCAGTATGTTGAATGTACTCCGCCTACTGAATATTACATGGGTCCTCAGACAGTAGGAGAAAGTTCCATTGGTATGCTGTATGACCATGCAGGTCCGTCACAGAACTATACCAACAACAGACGAAACAGCATTGACTATTTTCTGATAAAGCCCTGTGATGCCAAGGAGATTAGATTGAGTTTCAAGAGTCTTCGATTCTGCGATAACGGAGATATCTTAAGAATATATGATTCGGAGTTTGCCGATCCGGCCAAACAGCTGACCCCTTCAACGGGTATTAATGGAAGCAACTGGAATTTCTACAGAACACAGACATTCAAGGCCACCAGTGGCAGGATGTACCTGATGTTTGAGAGTAACTCCTCATGCACCGACTCGGGCTTCATAGCCGTTTGGGAATCGGACCGCGCCAAACCCACTCCTACAGTGAGTTCATTCACCAATAAGTATGATACGATTGCAGAGGGTGTAAACCTGGCATTTATCAACAAAACCAGTATCACAGGTACTCCCAACTGGTCATGGCGGGTTAATAATACCGAGGAATCGACTTCCAAAGAGTTTTCACGCACGTTTACATCCTCGGGCGCCCAGAAGGTTTGTCTGGTGGCCGGCAATTGCAGCAGTACAGATACATTCTGTAAAACCATTCGTGTGGTACCACCTTCATCATCGATGGCAAAGCTGGATTTTGTTTCAGACAAGGTGCGCGTGGTTCCCAATGAGACGGTTACGTTAACGGCGGAGACCAACTTTGCCGATAACCTGGAATGGGTTATCACTCCGAACTCCTATACTTTGGTATCAGGCAATACAGTTTAAGCCTACCTCAGGAGGTTGTTTTACAGTTCAGTTGAAAGGATATAACAGTTTGCTGGGCTTTGGTACGGCAAAAACAGTAACTAAGAAAGAGGTAGTGTGTGCGGTAGATTATTGCACGCCTGTAGTGGACCTGACGAATTCAGATGTAGGTATCAACCTGGTAGAGCTGTTGGAACAGGACACGCACAGAATCAATAAGACAAGCGGCAGCGGATTATCTTACAGCAACTTTATGAGCACGGACAAAGCGACCCTGAACTTTGGTGCGAGCTATAAGGTGAAAGTGAGCCGCTTTACCAATATTAACCCGATTAATTACAAGGTATGGATAGATTTTAACATCGATGGAGACTTTGAAGATGCGGGAGAAACGGTGTTAACTTCGGGTAAAATCAGTGGATTTATTGACAGTGCTACGTTTAAAGTGCCCCCATTCGTTCGTGCCTTTGAAGGTTTGACCCGCATGCGCGTAGGCGCCAGCTATGGCTCGCTGGATAACTATCCTTGCGGCGTGAATGTAGTGGGTGAATTTGAGGATTATGGTATTACGTTGTTGCGTGATAACTCTAAGCCTGAAATTACCTTGCTGGGTGGCGATACCATTTACGTAGAAAAGATTGGTACGTCAGGTGGCTGCTGGGCAGAGGCGAAGAAAACCACTTACATGGGCGAAGATGGCCATGAGGGTGATTTGACGGACAGTGTGAAGATAAGCGGAACATTCAATTGCAGTGTTGCCGGAACCTATAAATTGGACTTTACCCTCAGCGATGCCTCGGGCAACCAGGCAGATAAGAAGACACGGGTACTGATTGTAGAGAATGACCGCACCCGTCCCTCCATTACGCTACGCGGCAAGGCACTGGAAAATATTGAGCAGTGTGGCACCTTCTATGATTCATTGGCTACTGCCTTTGATAAGACCGATGGCAACCTGACCGATTCGATTAAAGTGATAGGCAGTGTGAACACCAATGTGATAGGGGATTATGTACTGACCTACACGGTAAAAGACAAAGCGGGATTGACGGCCACTGTAAAAAGAACGGTTAAGATTCGGGATACCAAAGGTCCCGGTATATTTATCGGAGGTAACCGCATCTTGGATAGCCAGATAGTACAGGTGCAGATCGGAACCATTTTCACGGATTATGTGTATGCCGAAGACGATTGCAACGGGTATACCGAAATTCGAAAAATGCCGGGAGCGAAGGGGACTGTGAATGCTACGGCTAAGGGCTCTTACCCAACCCGATATTTTGCTACCGATATCAACGGAAACGTATCTCCGGAGAATGGCTACACGCTGATATACAAGGTTGATGACTTTGTGGCACCGGAAATAGAGCTGAATACACAGGATACGATTTACCACGATGTGAAGACGGACTATGTATCACGCAGCGTAACCATCCGCGAGAACTATTCATCGCCTTTGCTGGTAAAAACCACCAAGAGCAGCAACGTAAATGAGAACGCGCTGGGAGAATATCAGGAAGTATTTACGGCAGAAGATGAGAGTGGCAACAAAACCGTTAAAACCCGCGTGGTGAAGGTGGTGGACCGCATAGCCCCTGATTTGCTGGGCGGCAACATCACAACCTGCGTAGGCGACCCCTTCTGGGCGATGAGCGGGCTTCATGTAATCGATAACTACTACGATTCGGCCGCGCTGATGCCTAGGGTGAAAGTGGTAAGCCACAACGTGAACATCTGGGTAAAGGGAATCTACTTTATCAATTATTCATTGACCGACCCAAGCGGAAACGCATCCAAATTGATTAGCCGCGATGTGCATGTATTGCCTCAGGGCGAATGCTCCAGCACATATTCAGGGGTTAATAATTTAGAGGCAGATGGTATCAGGATTTATCCTAATCCTACCTCTGGAACCGTGCAAATAGATGCCGGTAAACTGCAAAGCAGCATTACTGCTGTGGAAGTGTGGGATAACAGTGGTCGCATGCTGCACAGTGTAAAATCTACAGGAAGTATAACATCTTTGCAGCTGAACGCCTATGCAGCAGGTGTATATACCCTGAAAATCAAGACAGCTGACCGCACTTGGGTTAAGCCGATTATTTTGAATAAATAACTAATAAGCCCATTAGGCAAAATAAAAACCCGACAATTTTGTCGGGTTTTTATTTTTTATGCTAAATCACGGAAACTTCTATCCTTGATTATTTAGCTCTGAGCAGCCCTCTAATAATGCTGAATAACAAAATGGGATGTGCTGCCGGTGTTTTGCTCCAGAATAACCTCTTTTTGGCCTAGAACAGCATTTTTAGAGCCCTCAGTTGCGTTGTAAATGGTAATAAGTTCCACTGATTCTGTAATTCGGGTTTCAAGCCCCAGTTTTTCCAG
This sequence comes from Bacteroidota bacterium, assembly GCA_041170685.1. Taxonomy (GTDB): domain Bacteria; phylum Bacteroidota; class Bacteroidia; order NS11-12g; family UBA955; genus RGEC01. Next base: position 4,258 of record JBEDNI010000101.1, read on the forward strand.
TTCGGAAATCAGGTGCTGCATTTTGTTCTCGTTGTTGTCTGCCACAAAGCTGAAACTGATGGCAGAGTTTTGAATAATATTACATCGTACCTTAAATGCAGCGAGCAGTCGAAATATATGTTCCAGGTTTTGTTCCACAATAAAGGTAAAGTCACGGGTTTTTAATTCAACCAGAACCTGATTATTTTTGAAGATATAGCATGGAACTGACAAAGCTTCGCTGTGATTGCTCACGCGAGTACCTTCATGCAGTGGGTGAATAAATGACTTAACCAGCAGCGGAATGTTTTTAGCCATAAGCGGCTGTATGGTTTTGGGATGGATAACCGAAGCACCGTAATAGGCCAGTTCAATGGCATCAGAATAACTTAATTGAGGTATAAGTATAGCATTTTCTATTTTTTTAGGGTCTGCGTTCATTACCCCGGCCACGTCTTTCCATATGGTCACAGATTCTGCATTGAGACAATAGGCGAATATGGCTGCGGAATAATCACTACCCTCACGCCCCAGTGTAGTAGTCTCATTAAGTGGGCCTCTGCCAATAAAACCCTGCGTAATTACCGGGTGCCGTTCCGCAAGCGGCTTTAGTTTTTTGGCGATTATTTTTTCGGTATCATCCCATTGTATGCGTGCATCCCTGTATCGGTCGTTGGTAAGTATAAAATTACGGCTGTCAATCCACTGGTTTTTTATTCCCCTGTTCAGCAAGTAATGGCTTACTATTTTTGTGCTGATCAATTCACCAAAAGCTACAATCTGATCGTAAATAAAGTCATATTCTTCAGGCTGAACGGGTGTTTCCGCCAGGCATTCCAGTTCCAGAAACAAATTCTCGATATCATTGATCATGGCAGTGGAATTAGAAGATTCCAACCGGGAAAGTATGGTATAATGATAATCTTTTAATTCTTTAATCAGTGTAGATGTTTCGCCGGTGTTCAATACACAGGCATTAACTATTTTCTCTAGATGATTAGTGCTTTTTCCCATAGCGCTAATCACTACCACCATATTGTCTCCATTATGATCAGAGAGAATATTGGCTACGTTTTTTACACCATCGGCATCTTTAACTGATGCACCGCCAAACTTGAATATTTTCATTTTATTTGGGAAAGACGAACTGCCTGTTGTTTTTTTGCAAAGTTAATTATCAAATAACCCCAAAAAAGAAATAATTTATGGCACTAAAAGGATTGGTCACGCTGGAACAGTTTATTGTAGACCAGCAGGCACTATACAAGGATGCAACCGGAGCGTTCAGCAAAATGTTCAGGGCGCTGGAACTTGGGGCAAAAATGGTCAATCGAGATGTGAGAAAGGCAGGACTGGTTGATATTCTGGGAGACATGGGATCTATGAATGTTCAGGGAGAATATCAGAAAAAACTAGACGTGGTGGCAGATACTACTTTTATAGAAGTACTGGGCAGGTGTGGTGAAGTATGCGCTGTGATTAGCGAAGAACAGGATCATGCCATATTTATTGAGGGTTGTGAAAATAAGGAATATTATGTAGCCATAGATCCATTGGATGGCAGCACCAATATTGATGTGAATGCCAGTATTGGTACCATATTCTCCATTTACCGCAGAAAAGACAGCAAGCACTCGCCCAAGACGGAAGATTGTTTACAGCGCGGTTCTGAGCAGATTGCAGCCGGTTACTTTCTTTATGGCACAAGCACCATGTTGATTTATACCACTGGTAATGGAGTAAATGGTTTTACTCTTGATGATACCTTGCAGGAGTTTTGCTTGTCACATGAAAATATACGTATACCTGAGGGTGGTGCTATTTTTTCTTTAAATGAAGGCAATACTTCTGATTTTCCGGAAGGTGTGAGACAATACATTGCCTGGTGTAAAGAAAAGGATAAAGCTACGGGCAGGCCTTATGCGGCTCGCTATATTGGCAGTTTAATTGCCGACGTGCACAGAAATTTACTTAGGGGCGGAATATTTATTTACCCGGGAACCGAAAAGAAGCCCAACGGCAAACTTCGCCTGATTTATGAGTGCAATACCATGGCATTTATTGTGGAGCAGGCGGGTGGTATGGCTCATTCCGGGCATGAACGGATCATGGATATTCTCCCTACGGAATTGCATCAGCGCTCACCGTTATTTATCGGTAGCACAGACATGGTCAATCAGGCCCTGGAATATCTTCATCGATTTTCCTAATTAGTTATCCAGAACATCGAGTAAGACCTTGAAGGTTTTAACATCTTTGCCGGGGAATACCACAGCGCACATATAATTGATTAGCTCTTCTGCCATTTTTCTTCTTGTGATGCGGTCTGCGGTAGGGTTTTCTTTGTTAAGCAGCTGTTGTAATATGATTCCGTTGTTTACTTCGGTATACCCCCCTGACCAGCCTGTTTCAATAAACTGTTTGTTTTCCCGTAAAGAAACTGCATGCCCTGCCGATTCGCATAATTGAATCATAAAGCGATGCAGAAACCATAAATCAGGCTCGCTGTTTCGATACAATCGCGAAAAATCTGTTTTTACAGACAAAAACAGGTTTTCATCGGGCATGGCATCCGGTAATGTGTTGCGGATTAGTTCTGTACAAATCAGGGCCATATTGTTGGATAGAAAATCCTCGCGCATAAACGGTTCCGACGCTCTGATTTCCTTGGTCCTAAGGAGGTTTTGTTTTTCCGAATAATAGAACACAATTTCTAAAAAAGTACCGGGTCTCAGCAAAGCACTTTTCCCCTTCTTACCTTGAACACCCGAGAAAATAAAGGATAGAATGCCGTGAGACTGACAAAAAAGATGAACTACAGCAGAATTTTCTCCGTAAGGAATTTTATGTATAACCAGAGCATCTGTTTTTACCAGCATCAGTCAATCCAGTCGGCAACGAAAAGGTTGGTTGCCCTGCCGCCACCATTGTTTCTGTTTGACGAAAATACCAATTGTTTTCCATTGGGTGAAAACATGGGAAAGGAATTGAATATACTCTCTGTGGTAATGGCCTCCATGTTGCTACCGTCTTCGTTAATCATATATAGCTGAAAATCGTATCCACGGCTACTTCTGTGGTTACTTGAAAATATGATTTTTTTATTTCCCGGGTGATAAAAAGGAGCCCAGTTGGCTTTACCGAGGGCAGTAATCTGTTTAAGATTGGTGCCATCTACATTCATGGTGTAAATTTCCATATTTGTGGGCTCAACCAGATTCTTTGCCAGCAGGTCTGTGTATTTTTTTATTTCTTCGTCAGTTTTGGGCCTGCTGCTTCTAAATACAATCTTTTTGCTGTCGGGACTGAAAAATGCACCACCATCGTAGCCAAGGCCAAAAGTAAGTTGCTTTTGGTTTTTACCATCTATATCCATGATCCACAATTCCAGATCACCACTTCGGGTGCTGGTAAAAATTATTTTCTTTCCATCCGGGGAAACCGTTGCCTCAGCATCATATCCGGGGGACGACGTGAGCTGATTTGTGATTTTTCCTGCGAGGTCTGAAACGAATATATCATAACCCGGATATAATGGCCATACATAGGCACCTTTAGACTCAGGCGGCAGGGGGCAGGATTTGTTGTCCAGGTGTGTACTGGCGAAAAGCACATGCCTGTTATCAGGCATAAAATAGGAACAGGTGGTTCTGCCTTCACCGGTACTGATGAGATTGGGTCGGAATACAGAATCGCCAAATTGGTGGAGTTTGGCTGTGAAAATCTGGTCGCATTGCAGACCCCATGCCGGATTGTTGCTTTGAAAGGTAAGTTGTTTACCATCAAAACTCCAGTATGCCTCAGCATTGTCACCGCCAAAAGTAAGTTGTCGAATATTGGTGAGGTGTTTCTCGTCCTTTACGGACGGCAGATATTTCACATTTTTCTTTGTGGCACATCCCAGACAAATTAGGACTATGGGGATTAAAAATCTTAAATAAAGCATTTGTTAAAAATGACTTGCAAAATTAGGGTTTATCTGCAGATCAAAGCAGTTTACCCTCGGCTTATTTCAACAATTCCCAAGCAATTTTAGGGAAGCCTTTCTCGCCTTTATCGTTATAAAAATCAACAAATCGCATTTTGAAGTAGTTCCCTTTGGCATCCAGAATAATAAATATTTTCTTTTGATTCACGGTGTATTTATTGGCAGTGAGACTCCATGTCTTCCAATCATAACCAATTTCATTGAGATAACTACTTAGTACCAGTGATTTGGCATAGTTCACATCAATCATATTGAAATCAATTACATTGTTAAGTTCCAGCACCTTCACTTTATTGGGGTTGGTCAATACGCCCCTGAGAATATAGGGCATGGTGGTTCCAAGGGTTTCTTCGGTCACAGTTTGCTTGTAGGTGGTAATCACCATGTCCCAGTT
>JBEDNI010000102.1:0-6808 GCA_041170685.1 Bacteroidota bacterium
ATCTAATAGTTTGTCACAACTGTGTCAAAAAAAGGGTGCTTAACCGCTGATTTTCATTAGGTCAGGAGACTCAGAATCAGTTGTAAATCAACAATAGATTTCCGCTTCTGCTTACGTTGTAACGGGCGAGTGAACCACCGGCAGGGCCATTCAAAGGCAAACCATTGAACATGTACCTGCTTTCGCAACATTTGTTAAAACCGCCGGAGCCGGGCGTTCCGCACTTTAGCTGAATGGCTTGGGTATCTACCCAAATCTGAGAGCAGGCATTGAGTGGCTGCCAGGCACAGGTTCTTTCGTATGCGTGCCAGGTATCGTCATAATCATGAATGATCAGCACTCCTTTAACGCCACCTTCGGCATAGGTAAAGCTACCGGGCACTATCAAATGCTGGTTATCGAGTAAATTCAAATCGAGGGTAATATTGACAGGGCCAGTGGGTATGGCTTCTGTAACATTGTTACTGCGGCAATTTCCCAGTAATAACAGTAGGCAGGCTGCGAGATAAAAATTATTCCTCATATCGATAAAAACCCTGACCGGCCTTTCTGCCATGATGACCGGCATCTACCTTTTGTTTTTGTATGCGGCTTGGTCTGAATTTGGCATCTTGTCCAAAAAGGCTGTACATAGAACCGGTAACAGCGTAGTTGGTATCCACTCCGATGAGATCCATAAGTCTGAAGGGGCCCATTTTAAAACCGGAGGCCTCACATAATCTGTCAATACTTTCCAGCGGTGCCACCTGTTCTTCCAGTATTTTCAATCCTTCCACGTAGAAGTGTCGGGCAACTCTGTTCACAATGAAACCCGGGGCATCGGCGGTATAAACAGCTGTTTTACCCAGTGATTCTGCCCATTCAAAGGCTTTTTTTGCAACTTCACAGTTGGTTTCAGCACCTGAGATAATTTCCACCAGTTTCATGATGTGAGCCGGGTTAAAGAAATGCACACCCACCACACGTCCCGGATATTGCAGACCCCGGGCAATCTGGGTAATGGGAATGGAACTGGTGTTGGTAGCAAGAATGGTCTCTGCTGGATTGACTGCTTCCAGCTGCCGGAACAAGGTTTGTTTTATGTCGAGGTTTTCAAGAACTGCCTCGATAATAATATCTGCACGCAGTTCGGCAACATCGGTAACTACGGAAAACAGCTCCAGCATGGATTGGGCTTTTTCTGAGGTTAATCTGCCTTTATCGACAGCTTTATCGAGCTCTTTACGGATGTAGGCTTCCCCTTTTGCCAAGGCAGATTCATTCACATCAAATAACAGCGTTGTGTATCCTGCCTGTATGCTGCTGAGGGCGATTCCGGCCCCCATAACACCTGCACCTGCTACGGCCACTTTCATCATATACAAAGATAAGGATGATTAGCGAGAAGTCAGCCAACCGGCGGGGTTTAGCTTGGATTGTCCCTGCCAGAGCTGAAATTGAAGAATGGTTTTTGATTCATCATCGGTCCATACTGTTCCCAATGCCTGTTTGGCCTCTACCTGTTGGCCCCGGCTCACATATACCTGACTGAGACGGCTGTATACCGTGTAGTATTCACCATGATTTAGCAATACTGCTTTTTCCTGGCCGGGGATTTCGAGAATGGCTGAGACCGTGCCTTTAAATACTGCCCTGGCGGTGCTGCCACCGGAAGTGGTGATATCTACTCCATTATTAACCAGGGTAATACCTGCCAAATCGGGGTGGGCATGGACGCCAAAATACTGGGAAATATATCCTCTTTCTACCGGCCAAGGCAGACTGCCTTTTCCGGACTCAAAATTATCACTGATCAGCCGGGCTTCGGGCGTAAGCAGTATAGAACCGGAGGCCCGGGAAGATTTTCCCCCTGCAGTTTTACGGGCAGAAGCGGTGGTAGTTGTATTGTCTTTGCCGGTTTGTTCTCTTGCCCGTTTTTTGGCAGCGGCGATTTCTCTGGCAATCATAGCAGAGATGGCGGAATTGAGTTTCGCCACGGCCTTTTCATTCTGTTTGATTTTTTTTCTGAGCTCTGCTTCTTTTCCTGCCAGAGACTGCACCAGTTTTGTTTTTTGCTGTTTATCGGTCTCCAGTTGCTGTTTTTCCTGTTTTTCTGCCAGTAATATCCCGTTTTTTTCCTGCCGTACCTCTTCCAGCGTTTCGAGTCCGTTTTTTACTTCAGCTGCCTTGGATTCCAGCAGACCGATCTGTTGTTTTCGGAAGTCAGAAAGCCTGCTCAGGTAATACATTCTGCGCACAGCCTGTCTGAAGGAGGAGGCGGCAAAAACAAAAGCCAGCTGGTTTGCAGATTTTCTGCCTTTGTATGCCTTTAATACTGTTTTTCGAAGTTTGAGTCTTTCTGCCTGATAGGAAGCTTTCAGTTGCTCTAGGGTTTCATTTTGCTGATTGATTTCCTTGTCTGCTTCTGAAAGTTCGGTATTAAGGTCTTTAATAACCTCTGCCTGTTGATCGATAATACGGTTGAGTGCTCCTATTTTATGTAGCGTGGCGCTTTTTTGTGCGCTTGTTTTTTGCAAAATACCACGGGTATACTGTATTTCTTCCTGTACTTTTTTGCGTTTTTTTTCCAATTCCCTGCGGGACTGAGCAAATCCCGAAAAGGGAATTAGCAACGATAAAAACCCTATGCAGGCGAGTCGGTACATGGTTACTTTTTTGGGGTATAACCCGAGGGTATACTGAATGGGTACGAAGGTATTAAGGCGTCACTTGGGTTTGTGAACGCTGCCTGCAAGCGTACAGTATTTTTGTCACCAAAGGCGGTAAGCCTCATCTGGTTTGGCACAGAGAAAGCCCCTGATCGTTGTTCGCCTTCATACACTACCTTGATTTGTCTGTTTTTTCCGGTCTCAGCAATAACCGAACTGTCAATATTGCCATTGTTATTGGTAAACAGCAGGTTGGAAATGGGTGGGGTTGCCGAAAACCATCCACCGGTAGGGGTATCTTTACGGTAGTAGAGGGTATCAAAAATGGGGTTAGAGACAATCAGATTTTGCAGTTCGCGTAGTGAAACAGAGGCACCCAGCATAGCGGAAAGGTCTTTTATTCCCAGTCTCATGTATTCTTTGTGATACAAATCCAATATGAGAACGCTGTCGCGGGTGATAATACCTTTGGCTACCTGAATGCCGAAGGCAACTGATACGGAAAACCACAGGATGCTGTCGTTTCTCATACGCAGGCTCAGGGTACCACTCATTTCCTGTCCGTCATCAGACGTGTAATCAATGCTGAGTTTATCCGAAAAATGAGTCCAGCTTTTTCGGTTAATATTATCGCCTTTCAGCTCAGTGATGGTATCAGAAAGCAGTGTTCCTATGCGTATAGGTACATCAGTAACAACTTGTTTCTTGGATTTACAGGCGACGGTTACCGCCAAAATTGCTAGCAAAACGATAAGATTTCTCAATGGATGTTTAACGGTTTTTGAGTCTAAATATTTTTTGATTTACCCGATTTTTATGAGGGAATGAAGAACACAGCAGTGCTTTTTCATAGCAAAGCAGCGCATTTTCTGTATCGGTATCATACAAATCTCCCATCAATTCCAGTGCCGCTGCGTTTTCCGGCATATATTGTTTTAGTAATGCGATGGATTCTTTCCGATTTTGACGGGTGATTACTGCGAGGCGGGCTTGTTGCAACACACATTGGAAGAATGACCAGCAATCTCCCGTGTTATATCCGTTATAGCGAATTTCTTTTAGAACTTTTAAATTGCCGAAAAGGTTATTAAGCAAGGTAGCTGCTTCCGTGGTATTATTTTGGGTTAATGCCCATTCCACATTCACCATTAATGCATCGGTATTGATGGATGAGTCTTCAAAATAATAGCCAAGATTGGGTTTTTCGGAAGGAATACCCACCTGTAGGGATATAAAGGATTTAAGTGCTAACAGGGCCGAATCATTCTCGGTGTAATTCTCTCCCTGAATACAGAAAAGAACTCCTTCATCTAGATTATTGTGGATATAAGCGGCTATGGCTTTCATTCGATATCCGGCAGGAATCAGGGGATATAACTCGGTCAGGGAATCCGATTGTGAAATAGCTGTCAAGGTTTCGCAACCATAAGAGAGTGCGGTAATATATTGTTGCCAGAGCATGAGGTTTTGCTCACCATCCTGAAGACGAGCTTTGAGAAACCCGGCCGCTTGAGCATGTTTTCCATGGAAAAGGTACCACAGTCCCAGGGCATTGAGGGGAGTGAGTTCATTGGGGTGTGATTCATGTAGAGTGCGCCACAACCATTCACTGGAATTATAAGAGGGGTGACGCGGATGGTTATAGTTTTCAAGGCATTCCCATTTGGAATCAAATGAAAGTCTATTGGATTTTGCAATTTGCCATAAGTGAGAAGGAAGATTGGGCCCCGAGCTATTTCTCATGGTTTTGCAAAGTAATATCTGAAGTTCGGGGTTGTCGGGGTCTTTGGACATTAGGCTATCAAGCAGGCGTGTGGCGGCTTCGGTAGCATTTCCTTCTATCAAAGTACTCACCTGATTGTAGCGGTAATTTCTGCGGTCCGGGTATTTTCTGCTTAAAGCAGCCCATAGTTCTGCTGCTTTCACCGGTTCATCCATCATATTCAGGGCCTGGGATTTATATTCCACTATGGGTTCCAATAGTCCAAATTCTTTCTCCCAACGTTGGCAGAGGGAAAGCATGTCCGTCCATTCCCCGCCTAGAGCGTAATATTTTGCAGCATCTGTATAGCAGGTCCAGGAACGCGGGTGTTTAAGGGTATATCGGGCATAGATATCTCCCACATTTTTGTAATCGCCTTTTTTGCGAAGCAAATCTGCCTGCAGCCATAACCATTCCTCCACCGTGCTGTCAGTGCGTATTGCTTTCGAATTCCAGTCGAGTGCATAATCTGTTTTGCCTGTTTTTGAGGCAATACAGGCCAGCCTGTGATATGCGGGTGCGGCGGGAAGTCCACTGAATATGTATTTTTTAAAGAGAGAGTCTGCCTGTTGCCAGTTGCCTTGAATATACTGCAATTCGGCAGCATAGTACGATTCCCTCAAAGCACCGGTGTCTATGGTTTTGGACGAGGCATCAGGTACCGGCTTTTGGATGCCGCATCCCCATGCTACCCAAAGTAACGGCAGCAGCATACTGCCGAGGCGAATCATGACTGCGTGGAATAATCGCCAATGCTGAGCTCACAACTTTCACCATTGAGGTTTACGTGGTTTCCAATCATGCTATTGGTGAAGTTGAGGTTGCTAATTTGACTATTGTTTTGAATAATGCTGTTCGAAACAACGCAATTTTCGAGTTTTGAATTGTTTCCAATGCTCACATAGGGGCCAATGGTACAGCCTTTCAATTCCACGTTTTCTCCGATAAAACAGGGTTGAATAATTTGGGTTCCACCATTGAATCTTTCAGGGGCAACATGAAACAGTTCGCGGCGTGTTTCCAATAGGCGCTTATTGGTGTTTACAGTGGCATCTTTATTGCCGCAATCCCACCATTCATCTACGGCTCCGGGTTTGAAACGCAGCCCTTTATTTTTCATGTTTTCCAGTGCATTGGTCAGCTGGTATTCACCCTTTTCACGAATGTTATTATCAATCAAGTATTGCAGTTCGGTGTGTAGTGTTTCACCGCTCTTGAAATAATAAATGCCTATAATAGCCATGTCTGAAACAAATTCAGCCGGCTTTTCTACGAAATCGGTGATATAGTTATCGGCATCGAGTTTTACCACACCAAAACTTGAAGGGTTATCTACCCTGTGTACCCAGATTACACCATCAGGATTGGTGTCAAGGTGGAATTTGGCCCTGAAGAGTGTATCTGCAAATGCCACGATGACCTCACCCTCAAGGCTCTCTTTAGCACATAGTATGGCATGGGCAGTACCCAGTGGATCGTTCTGATAGCAGATGCGGCCTTTGGCACCTACGCTTTCTGCAATCTGAAGCAGCTGCGTTTCTGTGTCGGATCCAAAATCTCCAATCACAAAAGCAATTTCATCTATGGGCTGGTCGCAGACAGCCGCAATATCTTCAATGAGCCAATGAACTATGGGTTTACCTGCCACGGGAAGCAGGGGTTTGGGAATGGTAAGTGTATGGGGCCGCATGCGTTTGCCCATGCCGGCCATGGGAATAATTAACTTCATGTATCTGTCGGGTTTTGGGTTTTTACCCAAAAACAGTGCAAATTAAATACAAAGGTATCAATTTTGATGTTTTGTTAACATTAAGTCAGCGAAGAATCATGTGAGGGTGGTCATAGGCTAAGTTATTGTGATGAGTACAATAAGCATTATTGTTTAAGCAGAAACCAATTAGCCGATGTAACCAACTGAGGGTTAATTGCTGATTGAATGGCAGGCACTCAAAGAATATAAGCGCATCAGTCTGTTTTAAGGGTAAAAAATATGTAATCTTCTATTGTGTTTTCTACGTTAATGGGAATTTCTTTAATATGCTGATAATCTGCCACAGAAATTATAACTCTATCGCGGCTGTTGAGTGTTCTAAGAGAATCTATATTTAATCTCACGCAGGTATTGTGATTCCATTTGAAATACAGATTCATGTTTTGTTTAAAGTGCTTCAATTTTTTAGGGTTTTCAAGTAAATAATATTGTTTTCCGGAATACTGGGGATTATTATTTACAATAACATTGGTTTCAACCGACAGGTTGTACAAATAGAAAATTTGAATGGATGAAGCGATGGTGAATATTGCGATAAAAAACAGATGGAATTTAAATAACGTTTCAAAATAGCGTATTAAATAGCCGAACAAGATGGCAACGAATATAAATATTGGTGATAAATAC
>JBEDNI010000103.1:0-6759 GCA_041170685.1 Bacteroidota bacterium
CATTAAAGGTGTAAAATCAGAAAATGAGCGCTTTGCCGGTGCAGATGATACCTATTGCATTGAAGGCATGATGCAGGACGGAAAGGCCCTGCAAATGGGCACCAGCCACTTTCTTGGACAAAATTTTGCCAAAGCCTTTGATGTGAAGTTTCAGGACAGAAACAGCAAACTGGATTACGTATGGGCCACCAGCTGGGGGGTTTCGACCCGCCTGATGGGTGCGCTGATTATGGTGCACAGCGATGATGAAGGACTGGTGCTACCACCCAAACTGGCCCCCATCCATGTGGTGATTGTGCCGGTATATAAAACCGAAGAAGAACTCAATGCCATTACCGACAAGGTTTCCGGCATCAAAAAAGAATTGGAGAAGGCCGGCCTGACCGTGAAATTCGACAACCGCGATACCCATAAGCCCGGTTTCAAATTTGCCGAATGGGAGTTAAAGGGCGTTCCGGTGCGCATTGCTATTGGTCCACGCGACCTGCAAAACAACGCCGCAGAAGTGGCCCGCCGCGATACCAAAACCAAAGAAACCATTGGTTTGGATGCGTTGGTAAGCCACGTATCGTCTCTAATGGACGAAATACAGCAAAACCTGTTTAACAGGGCACTGGAACTGCGTTCCGGCAAAACCTGGAAGGCAGATACCTGGGAAGAGTTTGTGGACATCGTGGAGAACCGCAATGGATTTGCCCTGGCCCACTGGGACGGATCCGGCGAAACCGAAGAGAAAATCAAGGACATGACCAAGGCCACCATCCGGTGTATTCCTTTGGATGCGAAGGAAGAAGCCGGAACCTGCATTTTGAGTGGTAAACCAAGTCAAAAGCGGGTGGTTTTTGCCAAGGCTTATTGATGATTCGGGCGCTCCGCATCGTGGCGCTTTTCATCCACCATTCCCACAAAGAAAAACCCGAGTTGTTTTCCGTTTTCGGGCAACCCGGTCTGCTGTTTCATAAAATCAGTACCCGCTCCGTTGCCGGTGGTCCAGTAGCCCGCCGCATGAGGGTGTGAGGTGAGCGTTAAATATATGTTCTGTACCGCCATAGCTGTGGCAGCCAGTTCCTCCCATTCAGGCACTTTCCCCGAGGGCACAAAGCCAATGGAAATAATATGGGATATTTTGAAAGCGTAGGTGCGGATTTTGGCCAGTTTGGCCTCATTGAATTGTTCTACTGAGGTATGCTCCAGGTAATACCGTTCCATGGCCTGGCATAAGGTATTTTTTTCTGCTCCCTCAAAAACCCGGAATACCCAGGGCTGGGTAAGTTTGTGACTGGGTGCCCAGCGCGCATTTTCCAGCAACTTTTGGATTACTTCTTCAGGGACAGGTAATCCGTTAAATTCCTTTACAAAATGGCTCCGACGGGCGCGTATGATGTCATCTATGGTATTCATGAGTTGTTTTTACGTTGGCGATATTCCAGAAAAGTTTGCAAAAAAACCGAAACCAATATCATGGCAGCACCTAAATAAAATTCCAAATTCAGGGCCGTATGTTCCTTAAATATCAAGGCACCGAGTACAATTCCATAAATTGGCTCCAGGTTTACGGAAAGATTGGCTGTAAATGCCGATATTTCCTTCAGGGCAAAGGTGCCCAGGTAAAAGGTTAAATTGGTGCACACCAGTGCCAGCAAGACAATCCAAAGCAAATCATAGTTGCCCTGTTCGGGATTGAATCCCGGAATCCATGTGGCATGGGAATCTGCCATCATTGGAAAAACCACACTCAGCAAAAGCGCACCGGACAGCATTTCGACAGCTGAAATACTGAGGGAAGAAGCTCTTTCTATGTTGCGTTTGTTCAGTGTGGTAAACAGTGCCGCCAACGCCGCACTGATAATTCCTGTAACAATGGCCGCCGTGTAATCGGTATGGCCGGTAGGCGCCGTACTCAGTGCATTATGGATGATGAGAATGCCTAGGATAACCAGCAAGCCCAGCAGCAACTCCTGCACACGCATGCGCTTACGGTTAATCAACGGATCTATGACCGCAGAGAAAAAACTTGCAGAGCCCAGACAGGCAAGGGTTACACTGGCGCTGTTGCCCAGCTTGATGCTGCCGTAAAAGGTGAGCCAGTGCAGGGCTACAATCACACCGATTCCCAGAAATATGAGCCAGTCTTTGCGCGACAATCCAGAAACCCCTTTCCATACCGCCGGTATGCAGAAATACACCGCAGCGGTTATGAGCATTCGGTGCCACACCAGGTTTAGAGAATCATACGAAATTAACTTTCCTAAAATGGCGGTGAAGCCCCAAAGAAAAACAGCCACATGAAGAAATGTCAGGGCTTTTACGCGCGGTTTCATGATTGGAGTGCCCTTAAAAAATCAAGGCCACGCTGTGAAGCATGGCCAGGATGTTGGTATATAGAAGCGCGTAACAGTTGGGCTGCCGCTATCAGCACGACAGCAATGCAAATATAAAAAAGCTTTTGCAAATTCACAACCCACAAGTTTTCCCCACAAAATCAGGTGAGGTTGCCCTTGTATTTGTCGCGCATGTCGATGACAATCTGTCGCAGTTCCTGCTCCTTGTCTTTGTGCATTACCAGCACCACATCCGGACTATCTACTACCACCACGTTTTCAAGGCCGTGGGTAATTACAATGCGGTCTGTATTGGAAAAAACCAACGAGTTGGTGGTTTCGTAGGTGTGTATGCCTTTGCCGATGGAGGCCGTATCATGCTGGTTATGCCGGCTCACATCCCACAGACTCTTCCAGGTACCCAAATCATTCCATCCAAAAGTAGCGGGATAAACATAAACACTGTCGTCTTTTTCCATGATGCCGTAGTCAATGGAAATACTGGGGCACTGCCCATAGGCTACTTCCAATGACTCAAAATAATTCTCCTGCGAAAAATCAACTTCCGAAAACAACTGGTGTATTTCAGGTAAGTATGCTTCAATACGCTGCAAAATGGCATTCAGGTTCCAAACAAAAATACCCGCATTCCATAAAAACTCTCCACTTTCAATAAATGTCTGTGCCAACTCCTCGTTGGGCTTTTCGGTGAAGGTTTTCACCTCGTAAAACCCTGCATCGCCCGGCACGGTATTGTATTGAATATATCCATAACCGGTATCGGGGCGGGTTGGTTTGATGCCTAGTGTAAGTAGGTGATTATAATTTCCGGCAAACGTGTATGCCTCGTTAATGATCCTGAAAAACTCGGCTTCGTGTGTAATGAGATGGTCGCTGGGTGCCACCACGCATACCGCCTCGGGATCGATACTGTGTATGATGCGGCTTGCATAGGCAATACAAGGAGCTGTGTTTCGTGCCTGGGGTTCTTTTAATATGCGGGTATCGGAAATGCCGGGGACATGTTCTTTCACCAGCGTTGTATATTCATGGTTGGTAACAATGAAAATATTTTCTTTGGGGACCACCTGACAAAAACGCTTGTAGGTCTGGGAAATCAGCGAATCACCGGTACCCAGGATATCAATAAATTGCTTGGGAAGACTTTTGCGGCTGACGGGCCAGAAACGGCTGCCGATGCCACCGGCCATAATCAGCACATAGTGATGTTTATTTTCGCTCATAGCAATCCCTCCCTGTTTAGGTCGTGCAAATGTACCATTCCTGCGTATTTTCCATCACGCAATATGATAATTTGAGATATTTTTTGTTGGCTCATCCACTCAACCGCTTCTACGGCAAGGATTTCGGCATCCAAAGTTCTGGGCGAGGGGGACATGATTTCAGCAGCAGTAAGGCCCGCCAGGTTGCTGTGTTTTTCCAGCATTCTGCGTATGTCTCCATCCGTAATAATTCCCAGCAATCCAGAATCATTTACCACGGCAGCAGCCCCCAGTCGGTTTTTGCTGATACAGACGATTACTTCATTGACAGACGCCGAAGGTAGCACGGCCGGCTTTTCATTTCTGGCAGCGATATCCCCGCAGCGCAGATATAATTTTTTACCCAATGCCCCGCCGGGATGGTATTTGCTGAAATCGCTTCCGCTGAAATTACGCATTCGGAGCAAGGCAATGGCAATGGCATCGCCCATAAGCAACTGGGCAGACGTGCTGCTGGTAGGTGCCAGGTTATTGGGACAGGCTTCCTTATCTACTGTGGTATTGATAACAATATCGGCCTGCGCCGCCAGTTCGCTCTGAATATTTCCCACAATGGCTACAAGCTTATTGCCAAAAGACTTAAGCAAAGGCGCCAACACCTTTATTTCAGGGGTATTGCCGCTTTTGGAAATGGCTATAACCACATCACCCGGCTGAATGATTCCCAAATCTCCGTGGATGGCATCAGCCGCATGCATAAACACAGCAGGCTGACCGGTACTGTTCATGGTGGCTACCATTTTCTGGGCGATGATAGCACTTTTGCCGATGCCGGTAACAACCGCCCTTCCGGCAGAATTCAACAGCAATTCTACCAGGCTGGAAAAAGAATCATCCACATATTGCGGTAAACCGGCCAGCGAATTTAATTCGTCTGTGATGGCCTGAGTTCCGTAACTTTTTATTAAATTTGCCTTGGTCTGTGTCAAGCGGACAGGATTAGAAACGCAAAACTAACTTAAATTTTGCATTTAATATGTGGGTTTGACAAGTAAGGAAGATTAAAAAAATTTAATATAAAGCTAACAAAATTGCCGCCTATGCGTTAAATTTACTCACTGAAAGCACTTACTTTATCTATGAGCACGGCAATGGGCGTTGCGGAATACACCAGTACTGACGCAAAACGCACCCTTAAGGAATTCTTCGGCTTCGATGGCTTCAAAGGCAATCAAGAAGCGGTTATTAATCATATACTACAGGGCAATGATTGTTTTGTAATCATGCCTACAGGGGCCGGTAAATCATTATGTTACCAGCTACCTGCATTAATGATGGAGGGAACTGCCATCGTTATTTCACCGCTGATTGCCTTGATGAAAAACCAGGTCGATAACATCCGCGGTTTCTCCAGCAGCAGCGCCTTGGCGCATTTTTTAAACTCTTCCCTCAGCAAAGCAGACTTTACAAAAGTGGTGGAAGATGTTACATCCGGCAGCACCAAACTGCTTTACGTAGCTCCTGAAACACTCAAGAAAGACGAAACGCTGGAACTGTTGCGTGGTATCAAAATTTCATTTGTAGCCGTAGATGAAGCCCACTGTATCAGTGAATGGGGGCATGATTTCAGACCCGAATACCGCCGGATCAAGCAAATGGTGAAAGCCATTGATGATGTGCCCATTCTGGCACTTACTGCTACCGCCACACCTAAAGTTCAGCACGATATTCAGAAAAACCTGGGTATGCTGGATGCAAAATTGTTCAAATCATCCTTTAACCGATCTAACCTGTATTATGAAGTTCGCCCCAAAGGCAGAAAAGATCAGGTTCACAAGGATATTTTATCTTTCATAAAAAACCGTGGAAACAGTTCGGGCATTATTTATTGCCTGAGCCGTAAAAAAGTGGAGGAAATTGCCGAAATGCTGCAAATGAACGGCATTAAAGCATTGCCCTACCACGCCGGTCTGGATGCCAAAACCCGTGCGGGCCATCAGGATGCGTTTTTGATGGAAGACTGCAATGTGATTGTGGC
Source organism: Bacteroidota bacterium (assembly GCA_041170685.1). Classification (GTDB taxonomy): domain Bacteria; phylum Bacteroidota; class Bacteroidia; order NS11-12g; family UBA955; genus RGEC01. Next base: position 5,583 of record JBEDNI010000103.1, read on the forward strand.
TACCATTGCTTTCGGCATGGGCATAGACAAGCCCGATGTGCGCTTTGTAATCCACTATGATGTGCCAAAAAGCCTGGAAGGTTATTACCAGGAAACAGGTCGAGGCGGTCGTGACGGACTGCGTGGCGATTGCCTGCTTTTCTATAATCCCAACGATATTGAGAAGCTGGAAAAATTCATGAAGGATAAACCGGTTGCGGAACAGGAAATCGGAGGCCTTTTGATAGCCGAAACAGCCGCTTTTGCTGAAAGCAGTCAGTGCCGTCGCAAATTGCTGCTGCACTATTTCGGTGAAAACTTCAATGAATCGGATTGTAGCCACATGTGCGACAACTGTGCTCATCCCAAACCCAAGACCGAAGTAACCCAGGACGTGGTTAAAGCCCTCAATTCGCTGAAATCACTGAATGGGGAATTCTCCATGACCCATATCGTAAACTTTATCATCGGCAAACGTATAGACAGCATCAAGGACTACAAACACGATGATATGCCGCTTTTTGCCTGCGGCAAAGACAAGGATAAGGTTTACTGGAAATCGGTGATGCGTCTGGCACTGGTACACAATTACCTCAATAAAAACATTGAGAAGTATGGATTACTGAGTGTTTCAGAACAAGGAATGGAATTCCTGGCCAAACCGGTTAAGCACGAAATGGCCGTGGATACTGAGTTTGAAAGCGTAAGCGAAGACGATTTTGAAAATTTCAAAATGGAAAGCGTTTGCGATGAAGAGCTTTTCGGGCATCTTAAAGATTTACGCAAGAAAGTCGCCAAAGAAATAGGCCTTCCACCCTATGTGATTTTTCAGGATCCAAGCCTGGAAGACATGGCAACCAAGTATCCTGTCACTTTGGATGAACTATCGAACATCAACGGGGTAAGCAAGAACAAAGCCGTCAAGTTTGGTGAGCCGTTTATCAATTACATCGCAGAATTTGTCAGGGAAAATAACATTGAGCGTCCTCAGGATATTGTGTTGAAAGGCAATGCGGAGAAGTCTGCCAAAAAGGTCAGCATCATTCTCAACATTGATAAAAAGGTAGACCTTATGGAAATGGCAAAGCAACTGGGCATTGAATTTGGCGAACTGGTGGATGAACTTGAACAGATTGTCAATACTGGTACGAAACTAAACCTGAAATATTTTCTGAATCAGTTCCTGGATGAAGAGCTG
>JBEDNI010000104.1:0-6687 GCA_041170685.1 Bacteroidota bacterium
CTACGAAGACTAATGATATTTGATACCCATAAAAAAAAGCGGCGTAAGCCGCTTTTTTTATGTTAATAAGTTACAATATTTAATTCAGCACCGACTCTACAGGGGTGTATTCCAGATTAAATGCTTCGGCCACGCCTTTGTAAACTACCTTGCCATTTACCACATTCAATCCCAGGCACAATTCTTTGCTCTTGCTGCAGGCCGATTTCCAGCCCTGATTGGCCAGCTGTATTGCGTAAGGCAGTGTGGCATTGGTCAGTGCGAGTGTGCTGGTGTAGGGTACGGCACCGGGCATATTGGCCACACAGTAATGGATTACGTTATCTACCTCATAAATGGGTTCAGCATGGGTGGTGGGTTTGCTGGTTTCAAAACAACCGCCCTGATCAATGGCAACATCTACAATAACTGCACCCTTGCGCATGGTTGAGAGCATGTCTTTGGTGATAAGCTTAGGGGCCTTTGCGCCGGGAATCAGCACACCGCCGATTACCAAATCTGCGGTTTTTACCGCTTGACGAATGTTATAGCTGCTGCTGTATTGCGTATCCACATTGGCCGGCATAATGTCGTCTAGCTGACGCAATCTGGGCAAACTAATATCCATGATGGTTACATGTGCTCCCATGCCTGCGGCCATTTTGGCTGCCTGTGTTCCTACAATTCCGCCACCAAGTACAACCACTTCAGCAGGTTTAACACCGGGTACGCCACCCAGCAGAATACCCCGTCCACCCATGGGTTTTTCAAGGTATTTGGCGCCTTCCTGCACGCTCATGCGGCCCGCTACTTCGCTCATAGGAACCAGCAACGGCAAACTGCGGTCTGCTTTTTCAACGGTTTCATAAGCCAGACACACCGCATTGCTCTTTATCATGGCATGGGTTAACGGTTCGTAACTGGCAAAGTGGAAATAGGTGAACAGCAGCTGATTGGCCTTGATAAGACTGTATTCGCTTTCGATGGGTTCTTTTACCTTGATGATCATTTCGGCGATGCCGTATACTTCCTCAATGGTGGGCAACAACTTTGCACCCGCCTCCGTATACTCCGAATCATCAAAACCACTGCCTGCGCCGGCGTTGGCCTGCACATATACTGTGTGTCCGTTTTTTACCAGTTCGCTGGCTCCCGCAGGTGTTAAAGCCACCCGGTTTTCATTGTTTTTAATCTCTTTGGGTACTCCGATTATCATAAGTAAAAGTGCCGCAAAGATACTCAGCTTTGGGTATCTCCTACAAACCCAATATGCCTTCCATTAAATATTGCGTAATTTTGCGCTATGAACGTTGGCTGGATTCAAAAATATGCCCTTAATCTGGGATGGTTTTTGCTGCTGTTGGGAGGCATATCCCTACTCGATAGGGGAACGTGGTTTTATGTTGGGCTGTTAATGGTGTTGGTCGGCCTACTAAATATGATGAATACGCTTCGCCTGTTGTATTTGGGTAAAACAGCTTTCCTGCTTTCCATCGGCAGCATGTATTGGCTGAATATCGGTGCGTTAATAGTGTTGTCTTTTGCCCATGTGTTGACTACTAAAAAGGGAATTTCATGGGAATTGGTCGGCTTTTTGGTCGTTAGTGCATTATTTCTGTTTGCAGCTAAGCTGGGTGCACAAGACGAAAAAGTTCAACCCCCCGGTAAACGTTCAGCTAGGGGATAACTCCTTCAACAGTGCTGCGGTGCTGCGGTTCAAAATCTGAAAAACTTCTTCAAATCCTTCATCTCCACCATACCAAGGGTCGGGAACTTCCTCCGCGAATCCTTCATGGTCCCATTTGCGCATTAGATAAACCTTTTCATGCAGTATTACATCCATACTAAGGGATTTAACATTGCGCTCATTGTTTCGGTCCATCACCACAATCATATCGAAATATGCAAGATCTTCACTTGTGAATTGTTTTGCTGCGTGTGTAAAAATCAATCCGTTTTCTTTTGCATTGCGCAGGGTTCTTAGATCCGCATTTTCGCCGGCATGGTTGCCGCTGGTGCCTGCACTGTCTACCAGAAATAAATCCTGAAGCCCGCTGTCATTTACATGTTTTTCAAACAGGGCTTTGGCCAGTGGCGAACGGCAAATATTGCCAAGGCAAACAAACATAACCTTGAATTGCATTTGCGCAATATTACGTCAGCTAAATCACATCCAGCCCATTTCGGTTCTGATTTTTCCTTTGGTGTTGCATTTGCTTCTCGAAGTGCCGCAAGCACTTACAGCGAAAATAACCAGTAAGATGAAGACTAGGAGTGTGGATGGAGTATTCATAAACTAATAACGTTAAAACATGTCCTTACATTTTAAGGAATCTGAAAAATGTCAATGTTGACGTAAAATCCACAATCTCTAAAAAATGAGTATATTCAAAGTGCAAGTCATCACAACCACCAATTTGTAGCTGATTTTAAAAACAACTAAAATAACCGGGCTTTCAGCGATGGGTTTAACCCGTTTCTGTGCATCATTACCGAAATGGTTTTGAGCCGAAAATAGGCTTCGCTCACATACAGATAACCACCGCAGTAGTTAGCGCTGCCCCAGCTGTTCTTTACCTTGAAATAACGTGTTCCATTCTGGTCGGTCAGCAGGCCGGTAATGTGCATGCCATGATCATCCGTGGTTAATTGTCGGTCAAACTCATCCTGTCGCATTTCCGGGGTGATGGGTTTTTCGGTATAGGGCTGATCGAAGGCAGACCCGCTGCGCATAGCACCTGCATCGTTGAAAAACCGCGAATCATCTCCTTTTTTCTTAACCAGCGTATCATTTACCGGCACGATACCCAAACCATCTCGGAAAGAAAACCCTTTTTCACTCACGTCTGCAGCCCAGGCCACTGTGTACCCGTTTTTCAATGCATCTATGGTGGCTTGTGTCAGTTCATCCAGGGTAACATTCCCTGCCTGCTGCATGCTCCAGTTGTCGGGCACTTCAATGGTAAAGGGCTTGTAATAAGGGTGATGGGTGAAGCTGGTCAGTGCCACATAGTCATTCATATTTAATCCCAGCGATGCGGCAAAAGTCTGTGGCGTATATTCTTTTCCTTTATACTGGAACTTTTGAGGCACTTTGCCCAAATACGCATCCAACACACCTTCTACTGCTTTAATCCAGACTTTGCTGTAGGTGCCTCCGGGATTGTTTTTGAGTTTTTCCATCATCCCCTGCAAAAGAGCGAGCATCTCATCATGGTTGTGACGGCTTTGACCGTATTCCAGGCCGGTGTAAACTTCTTCCGGCACAATACCGTATTTGCCAATGATGTAGGGTATATCGTGTCCTTCTCCACCCTGTTCAAAATTGCATTTACCATTCATTCGAATGTATTGGATGGCTTTTTCAACATAGCCCCAGCGAACTACATACATTTCACTGAGGTCATGTTTGCCTTTGCCGGTTCTCAGTAACTCACTTTCCAGCAAGCTCAGCGTGCTGAAACTCCAGCAGGTGGCTGTTTTACACTGATCTTTTACTTCCGTTCCGGCCAAATCATACACGTATTTGAAAGTATATTTACTGCCGGATTTATTGGTGACGGTCTCTTGAGCGAAAAGGGCTGTGAAAGAAAAAAACAGCCATGTCAGCGAGGTTATTCTCATATTGGCAAATGTAGTAAAACAGAACGGAATACCCGTTTTTAAACTGCCCGAAACGGCCTGCGAAGCACGTAGGTTTTGGGTTTGAAGAAATATTTTTGGTAAAATTTTAACACAAACTTTAGGTAGATACGGTTCGTAAATATCACAATGCTGTTTGCCATGGGTTCGGCTCCCAGTGTACTTTTAATTTCGGTAGCCGTTCGTCCCAATTGAATCTGTAAAACATCCGTACCTACTTTTATTGCAATTAAATCCAGCATGAGTCTCTGGTATAAATGCCAGTTTTTGGCTTTTTCTGCGTGGTATCCAATGTGCATGGCAAATACCGTTTCTCCGGACTCTACAGCACTGAGAAACCCAACAATTTGATCGCGTTCATCCAGGCAAAATGCAGTCTGATATTGCTTTCCGTAGGTTTTGCAAAAACCTCTGATCAACCCTTTTAAATCGGGTGGCAGTGCCAGCGTTTTATTAGCCAGGGTAGCAGCAAGCAGCTCTGACATACAGTCAATTTGCTGCTCTGTAAGCTCATCGCCATGCCGCCAAACCGTTTTGAGATGTTCGCTGCACTGTAGGGCCTTATTCACCCTAATCCTGTATTTGCTGTGCATGGCTTGCTTGTAATCCTCAAGATTTTTCCACTCTTGTTTCAAAGAAAGCAGCATGAAGGGTTCTGCCGGAAATACAATCCCATCATCGGGTTTGGGAGTTCCCCAAAAGTTACATACCACGGTTTGTATGCCGGGCTGTAACAAGAAGGACTTTCCTGCGGTAAATTGGTTTTCCTCTAATACCGACATTCCGGGTGTGCAGGGATTTCCTGCAAATACCAGACTCCCTTTTTTCAAAAAAGCATTGAATAGGCTCAATAATATGCGAGAAACATATTTACCGGTAGGGTTGCTAAATTCCGGAATATATAATGCCGGATAACCGTCCTGTTGCCTGATATGACTAGCTCTCAGGCCTAAAACAGGTTCCGCTGTGTTGTCGGAATGTTTGCAGGCTGCAGCCAAAGTAAAGCAAATAAACGGCATACCGCAAAGCTAACAAAACTGCTCCTTATTGGTTTTTATAGAATAAATATACCCAATTAACCAAAAAATGCAGACGGGATTTCGAACCGCAATAATTTGCACGATATTTGAAAGTTCATTGATAATGAAAAACAGTTTTCTCCTTTTATTGCTTTCTCTCTTTACAGTTGGAGTACGGGCGCAAAAGAACAACAATGCCAAGTCTTCAGCTCCGGTTCTCGTTCCCGTTAAAGGATACCCTGTAGCCCGCAACCTGGCCTCATATAAATCCTTACCCTTAACCACCGATCTGTCTTCCCTGTCTGAGGTGGAGAAACAAACCCTGCGTCATTTGATTGATGCAGCCAAAGTGGCAGATGAAATATTTTGGCTTCAGGCATGGGGCGATAAAAAACTATTGCTTGATCGCATTAAAAACGACACACTTAAACGTTTTATTGAACTCAATTATGGTCCCTGGGACCGCCTCAACAATAACGCACCTTTTGTTCAGGGTATGGGCGAAAAACCCAAAGGTGCCGGTTTTTACCCGGCTAATATTACCCGGGCCGAATGGGATCAATGGAACAATCCGCTGAAGAATAATCCCTACAGCGTAGTTAAGCGAGATGAAACGGGGAAATTAGTATCGGAGCCTTTCCATACTGCCTATCGGGAAAACATGATTGAAATGGTGAAACACCTTTCCCTGGCCGCCAATACCATTCGTCAGGAGGATGAGCGGTTTGCCAATTTTTTAATTGAGCGCTGCAATGGTTTAATGCAGGGTGAATACAATAGCAGTGATATTCATTGGTTGGGCTTACTAAATAACCGTCTGGATATCATCATTGGCCCAATTGAAAATTATGAAGATGAATTTCAGGGAATCAGAACAGCATTTGAATCCTATGTAATGGTCAGGGATATGACATGGACGCAAAAACTGGAAAAGTATGTTTCTCTGCTGCCTTCCCTTCAGCAAAGTTTGCCGGTGGATGCCGCCTATAAGCCAACGCTGGCCATGAATTCACCCCAGTCATCCATGCCTGCAGGTAATGCAGACGCGATGGTGGTGATAGAGGCACCCCTCCCCGGAGCGCCTGATGGTCCCAAGCCCGGAAGTTCACTCGCCGTATTTGATGTGATTTATTATGCAGGCCACAACAATGCAGGCAGCAAAACCATTGCCGTGAATTTGCCCAATGATGAGAAGCTGCAACAGGAATACGGTACACGGCGCTCTCAGTTGAAAAATGTGATGCAGGCCAAATTTGACAATATGGTAAAACCCATTGCCGGTTTAATGCTGGTTGAATCGCAGGCGGCAAAAGTGAACTTTGATGCATTTTTCAACAATGTCATGTTTCATGAGGTTGCCCATGGTTTGGGTGTAAAGAACACCGTGGATGGGAAAGCAACAGTCAGAGAGGCCCTGGCAGCAGATTTTTCACCTATTGAAGAATGTAAAGCAGATGTTTTGGGATTGTATATGGTCACCAAACTGCTGGAAACAGGCGAACTGACCGGCAATATCGATGATTTTTATGTGACTTTTGTGGCCGGAACCTTCCGCAGTGTGCGTTTTGGCGCTGCCAGCGCCCATGGCAAAGCCAACATGATAATCTTCAATACCCTGCTCTCCAAAGGTGCTGTTTCTCGTCAAAAGAATGGCAAATACCTCGTAAATGTGCCCGAAATGAAAAAGATAATCAGCAATCTGGCCGCTGAGTTATTGACCCTGCAGGGTGACGGAAATAAAACCGGTGTATCCAATATGTTGAATACCCGCGCCGTTATATCAGAAACCTTGAAAGCAGATTTGGTAAGTATTGAAAAAGCAGGGATCCCGGTAGATCTGATTTTCGAGCAGGGAATAAATGTATTGGGTCTAAATAACAAGTAATAAAATAATTTAATGAGAATAAAATCCTGGATTTCCTTTTTCACCGTAGGTACTGCACTGACTTTGCTGGTTTTTCGAAGCAGCCGGATCTCAGAACGGTCCAAGGCGAACTGACCGGCAATATCGATGATTTTTATGTGACTTTTGTGGCCGGAACCTTCC
>JBEDNI010000105.1:0-6660 GCA_041170685.1 Bacteroidota bacterium
CATTTTTTGGGGCGATACATTTCCGTGGAAATACAAGGCGAAGGATTTGAATCCTTGGGTTTCGACGTATGGGGTTGCTTCAGATTCTGTGATGACGGTCTGTTTCAACTCTTTCTGCAACAACGATTCCATGGGCGGAAGGAGGAAATAATAGGCCGCTAATCCCACCGTACCCATCGCGATGAGCAATTTGCCCGGATGCCATTGGTTGTGCATGAAATTTTTGATCAACCAGGGAAATACCAAAGTGACCATCATGGTCGCGGGAATAAAGGCAGTGAAAGTGCCTGTTTCGTGATTTTGTAACAGTCCCAGCGTGTAAGTATCGAGGTGCTGACCGATCCAATGTGGGATGGATGTGCTACTCAATAAATAGGGCAGAACAAACATCGCCCCGAGTAAAACCAAAGCCCCAAGTGTAAGGGATACTTTTTGAATCCAGTGGTTTTGACCCCGATTTGTATGGATGAGGTAGGTGTGATATCCCGCGAAATAGGTAAGCGGAAACCAACACAAACTGCTGTAATGAATGATTTTGGTGGTTACCAAGCTGAAAACGATCAACACAATCCAAAACAAGGTTCGCATCACCGCATGCCAACTTTCCAAGCCAAAATCCTCTTCTCCGCGCTGGAATAAGTAGGGTAGCGCCAATCCTGCGGCGGGAAAACACAAGAAGAAAAGTACTATGACGTGGTAAAACCAAGGTTGATTGTGCCAGGGTATTTGTCCTTTCGCCAACTCCCACTGATAGGCCAAAAACGAATCGAAAAACTGTGCCCCCAAACTATTGTAAAGGTGCAAGATCCATAAGCCAACCAACAAAGCACATCCAAAGGCGGCAATAAAAATGCGGGTTGAAAAAACATCGTGCCAACGTCCACGATAAGCGGTAATGCTGATAACGAGCAATCCCAACAATAGCAACGCAACCGGTCCTTTTGTCAATACGGCCAAGCCAATGAACAACCCCACAAGAAAATAGTGCCAGTGCGGACGCGTATTTTCTGATTCACAGCGGGTGATGCGATACCAATGCCATACAGACAAAAAGATAAACAGGTTAAAAACAGGGTCTATGATGCCCGATTTGAAATAAATCAACGGTGCAAATGAAAAGGCCATCGCCAAGGCCCAAAAAATGCCCAGGGTACGTCGGCCCAAATAATACCCAATGTGATAGGCCAAATTTACAGTGACAATACCGGCCAATGCATTTGGCAGGCGGTAAACCCAAGTATGGTTGCCAAACAGCCACAGAAAAGCTGCCTGTAACCAAATAAACAGGGGTGGTTTTTCCCAAAAGGGTTCGTAGCCAATCTGTACGTAAGCGGTATTTTTTGAGGCCACCATTTCTCGTGCGGCTTCAGCAAAATTGAGTTCGTCCCAATCAAACAAAGGCGTGAGTCCCAATCCGGGTATAAATACCAGCAGAGCAAGCAGCGTGATGATAATATGTATGTTGCCCTTACTCATGGAGTTTCCATTTCTTTCCAAGTATCGATGCTATGCTCAATATCAACAGCGCCAAGGTGCCACCGGCACAAACGTCAATCAAGGAATGTTGGGCAAGATACATCCTGGAATAACCAATACCAACTGCCAACAGCGATAATGACAGGGCGATTACTCGGGGGTATTTGTAGTGCTGTGGGTAGTTCATCGCCAACCAACCCATCGTGAAAAATGCCACCGCGGTATGTCCGGAAGGAAATGCCTGCCAATGATGTATGTCCAACTGGGGTATTTGTCTCACCAAATCAGGGTTGATTTCAATCGGTCGTTTTGCGTTGATTGCCCATTTGATACCGGCCACCATCAATGCCTGAATTCCAAGTGCAAAACCCATCCAAAGGGCGCTTTTCCAATTGCGAATTAATGCGATGGAAGCGGCAATGATGATCATCGCCCACTCGGCCAACCAAGAAAAGTGGATAAAAAAATCATCCCAACTTTTGCTGTAGTTATGGTGGATGGTCCAAGTGACCGACATGTTGTAGCCCAACGCTACCAAGGCCCAACCCAAAAACAAGGTTGCCGAGGAGAGTAAAATGTAGCGTGGGAGAGCCATGAGTCACACAAAGATAATTACTTCACAACCTCGAAACATTTTGATATTCAGGATAAATTGTTTTTTTTGCGGTAAATCAATTGAAACCCCAATAATGCCTATGCTCTCTGCTCAACCTAATCGAAATAAATTGGAACTCGAATACCCTATGCGATCGTCCGCCAATATCCTATTCCAATACATTTCTAATCCTTCTGGGTTGCAGAGTTGGTTTGCCGATCATGTGGATATTATAGGATCCGGACGCTACAGGTTTCGCTGGGAGGACGATACGGAGGTGAATGCCCAACTGGTGAAAAATGTAACCAACAAGTACATTAGGTTTACGTTGGATAATGCTCAGGGAGATGACGAATACCTTGAATTTAGAATTGTACAGGACGATATAACCGGAGATGTGGAGCTGGTTATAACAGAATTTATCAATGAGGGAGAAGCAGACATGGCTGCCTCTATCTGGGATTCAGCCGTAGATAGTTTGCGGCGCGTAATCGGTGCCTGAGAAGTTACTGTTTAAGTTCCTGTAATGCCAGCCAGGCCAGGAGACCGGCCCCATCCTCCAGGGCGTCTTCATCTGCATCAAACGCAGGGTGGTGCACACTGTTGATAATTCCCTTCTCTTCATTTCGCACGCCCAGCCTGTAAAAACAGCTGGGTACTTCCTGAGAGTAATAGGCAAAATCTTCAGCTGCCATCCAAATATCGAGGTTATCTACATAGTCGGTTCCCAAATAATCGCATGCCGCATTTTGGCATCGGTGTGTTAATGCTTCGTGGTTGTGTAAAAAAGGATATCCCCGACGAATCTCAATGTCAATGGTCCCCCCCATACTTTGTGCGATGCCGGTGGCCATTTGTGTGATTTTTTCATGCGCGGCTGTCCTCCATGTTTCATTCAGGGTTCGGAAAGTACCTTCCAGCTTTACTTCGGGTGGAATAACATTGGTGGCCCCGTTAGCAATTACTTTGCCAAAAGACAGTACTGATGGAACCGCCGGGTTAGCAAATCGCGAGACGATTTGCTGCAATCCCGTAATGATGTGAGCTGAAATTAATACCGGGTCAATGTTGAAATGAGGCATGGCTCCGTGTCCGCCCTTCCCATGCACGGTAATATAAATTTCATCGGTGCTTGCCATGTACAATCCCGGCCGAAAACCGGTTTTGCCGGTAGGAATCTGGGGCATTACGTGCTGGCCTATCATCACATCGGGTCTGGGATTTTCCAAAACACCGTCTGCTATCATGAGGCTTGCACCGCCCGGCAATTTTTCTTCGCCGGGTTGAAAAATCAATTTAACCGTACCGGAAAATTCTGATTTTAACTCCGATAATATGGTGGCTGCGCCTAACAGGGATGTAGTGTGCACATCATGCCCACAGGCATGCATAACGCCTTCAGTGTTGCTTCTGTAGGGTCTGCCATCATTCACTTCCGTTATGGGAAGTGCATCCATATCTGCCCTTAAACCTACTACACGGTTGCCGGTTTTTCCGGTTCCTTCTATGAGCGCTACCACGCCGGTATTGGCCAGCCTTTGGGTGTTGAGTCCGAGTTTGTTCTGCAGGTAGTCTTCCACCCAAGCCGCAGTTTTAAATTCATGAAAGGACAATTCCGGATTCATATGCAAATGCCTCCTCATATCCGTCAGCATGGGCTTGAGTTGTTTTGCCTTAGCCTTTATGATAGAAATCACCGGGTTTGAGCTGCTTTCATTATGTAGCATTTTTGCGATTGTATTTTTTTTATGTTACTTTGCAAATGTAAACACCTTGAGACAAGTATTGTACATAGCTTTGTTGTTGTCGGCAATTTTTATGTCAGTTTCAGGTTGTCAGAAACTGGCTTCCAAAGAATTGTATGGTTTGGATGACAATTTTAAGAGTCTTTTCAGTTTCCCTGAAGGCAGTACGTGGGTGTATTATCTTTCCACTGATACACAGCAAAAAGAAACCGTATTGCTGAAAAACCGCCTCCAGGGAAAAATGCGCTTTGATAATCTCGAACAGGAGTTTATTTCCTACGAACTCCATTCAAGCACAGATAGTCAGCAACTGATACGATGCATGGCTACCGGTGAAAATACCGCCCGATGGGCCATGCTGTACAAAGACACTTTTTACCGCCAGGTGGCTGAAATGTATTACAGTTCATCGCGTTTTAGCGGTGTGATGGGTAATGGTGATACAGTAAATTATTTAGCCAGCTTGAGTGTGGGTGATGTAATGTATTACAATGTAATTGAACTCAGGTCTGCCAGGCAGAAAAAGTACAGCAGGTTGTATTTCAGCGGCAATACCGGAATTGTGAGAAAAGATTGTGTGGACGGTCGCACATATTTATTGAAATCTTTCCGTTAATGATGTAATTTCGGGGCATGATCAGTCCCGCTTCCATAGAGCAGCTGCTCAATGCAGTTGTCATTGAGGATGTAGTTGGAGATTACGTGAATCTGAGGCGATCGGGTGCCAGATACAAAGGTGTTTGTCCTTTCCACGATGAAAAAACCCCTAGTTTTATTGTTTCTCCCGGGTTGGGCATATATAAGTGTTTTGGTTGTCAGAAGGGTGGTAACGCCATTCAGTTTCTGATGGAAATTGATAACATGTCTTACCCCGAGGCAGCAAGATCCTTGGCTAAACGCTATGGGATAGAACTGATAGAAACCGGAACCAGGGATGATGATGAGTTTAAGGAAAAACAGAAAGTAAGAGAGAGTCTTCAGGCGGCGCTGGATTATGCCGCCGGTTTTTTTGAAAGCCAGCTCCATGATGTAGAGGAAGGAAAAACCAAGGCCATGCCTTATTTTAAGGAACGGGGTTATACCTATGATACTATTCGTAAGTGGCGACTCGGTTATAGTCCGGAAGCATGGGAGGCATTTACCCAGAAAGCGATTAAGGAGGGATACAAAGCTGAGAATCTGGAATTGGCGGGGTTGATTAAGAAACGGGAAAATGGCTCGCATTACGATTTGTACCGAAATAGGGTGATTTTTCCGCTCATTGGTGTCAGTGGAAAGCTGCTGGGTTTTGCAGGCCGTAAAATGAGCAGTGCGGATCCGGCACCCAAGTATGTGAATTCGCCGGAAACAGAACTATATAAGAAAAGTGATTTTCTGTTTGGGATTTTTCAGGCAAAAAATGCCATCAAAAAGCAGGATAAGGTTTACCTTACCGAAGGATATACGGATGTAATTACCCTGCATCAGGCAGGAATAGAGAATACCGTGGCCAGCAGCGGAACAGCCCTTACTCCCAATCAGATAAAGCTGATTAGGCGGTTTACACCTAATGTAACCGTGGTGTATGATGGAGATGCTGCAGGTATAAAAGCCTCGTTGAGGGGGATAGATTTGCTATTATCGGATGATCTGAACGTAAGGGTGGTCTCACTGCCCGAAGGGGAAGATCCTGATTCTTACTGTGCCAAACTTGGCGGAGAGGGATTTGCTGATTATCTGGCCAAAGAGGAACAGAATTTTATCATCTTCAAAGCCCGTTTATTGCTGGATGAATGTGGTTCAGACCCCATAAAAAAATCTGAAGCCATTCGCGATATTCTGCAAAGTGTGGCCTGCATGAATGATGCACTCAAGCGCAATGCCATGAACCATGAACTTGCCCGGGTTTGCGAAGTGGATGAAGCCCTGCTCGCATCAGAGCTGGGTAAACTGCTCAGAAATAAAAACCTTAAACATGAGCAGGATTTCATACAAGAGGTAAAACAGGTAACCGCTGCATCGGGAGTTGAAATGCCCAAAGAAGCGCTCACTGATATTCATCAAGAACGGGCGCTTTTCAGAATATTGCTGATGCATGGGGAAGAAGCATGGGATGAAAATACCCGGTTGAGTGATTTTGTGTTGAAAGAATTGAGGGAGGATGAACAACTGGTATTTAATGATGATATGTGTGCACTCATATCAACAGAGATTAAGTCTGCGAGCTGGGAGGTATGGCCGGGTAAAAACTATTTTATCCAGCATGCAAACATGGAAATCGCATCCTGGGCTGCCGGCGTTCTGTCTTCCGGTTATGAGTTGAGCGTGGCATACGCCGATAACTTTATACATGTGTTAAAAGAGGAAGATAATTACCGAAATGAACTGACATCCGTGTTTTTGTATCTTCGGAAAAAGAAATTGGACAATTTGATAAAACATTACACGGAATCATTGCAAGAACCTGACGCCGATGTGTCTGAAATACTGGAAATGTTAAATTACCTCAATGACCTAAGATCCCGCGTTGCCAAAAAGATTGGCGGGGTTGTATTCAATATTTGAGTTTTGTTAATTATCCACACGCTATTTCCTTTCATTTCTTAAAACCCGCTCCCAGCTTGTGGTTTGGTATTTAGAGTGTTGTGGAAATGTGTTTGCAAATCATTGATATACAATGTATTAATTATAAAAATAGAGTTTGGTATAATAATTGTTGATGTGGTAATACATGAAGAAACTGCTAACCACATTAATCTTTGTAGGGATGTTTGTAGCAACCGCTGCAACCCTCAACCAAAGACGTACGTTGAAGTTAGTATCTGAGGAACCTGCAAAAGACCAGGTGATTATTTCAGGTAAAAC
>JBEDNI010000106.1:0-6589 GCA_041170685.1 Bacteroidota bacterium
ATCTACGCCGATACCGAAGTGACTAAAAAAGCCAAACGGGTATTGTTCTGCACAGGTAAAATCTACTACGATCTTTTGCAGCAGCGCAATGAACGCAAAATCAAAGACATCGCAATTGTCCGTGTGGAACAGCTATATCCGTTGCCTGAATGGAAATTGAAAGACATTTTTACCCAGTATAAAAATGCAGAATTCTGCTGGGTTCAGGAAGAGCCCCGCAACCAGGGCTACTGGTTCCACCTGATGCGTTACGACTGGCCTGTGCAGCTCAGATACATTGGCCGTGGAAATAGTGCCAGTCCCGCCACCGGTTACAAAAAGGTGCACGATAAAGAGCAGGCCGACATCATTGCGATGGCGCTGGCCTGATGCTTATTTGAACGATAATTTTATGTGGCCCAGCTGTAAACCGGCCCAGCCCGCCTGACTCACAATTACCGGACTGTTTTTCTTGTTGACCGCATTTAATGGCGCCTCCAGGAACGTGTGGGTATGACCTCCCAGAATAACATCAATACCATGGGTTTCTGCCGCCAATACGCGATCGCTGACCTGATTTCCGGGGTATTCAAAACCCAGGTGTGACAGCACAATTACAACATCGCATTTCTCTTTGTTTCTGAGTATATCCACCTGTTCCTGAACCGATTTTACAGGATCATTGTAGACGACACCCCGACACAGGTCTGCAGGTATCAGTCCTTCGGGATTCACCCCCACACCGGTAATTCCAATTTTTAATCGTCCTTTTTTAACCAGATGACGGGGTTGAATCAGGGTGTTGAGGGGCGTATTCTCAAGTGCATAGTTGCAGTTTACAAATGCAAACCTGGCATGGTTGCGAATCAATCCGGCAAGGTGGTCCATTCCCATGTCAAAATCGTGGTTGCCCAAAGTGGTGGCCTCATAACCCGCGATGTTCATCCATTTGTATTCGGGCACACCGCCAAAGCGGTTAAAATAAGGCGTTCCCTGGAATACATCACCACAATCCAGCAAAAGGCAGTGATCATGCTTGCTGCGGGCCTCATCCATCAGGGTTTTCAGGCGGGCTATGCCGCCCTGACCCGCATATTTAGGATGGTTATCGGGAAAGGAATCCAACCGACTGTGAAAATCGTTGGTATGCAAAATCATCAGCGACTGCTCGTTATGCGCAGCCCATAGTTCATCCGGAGTTAGCAGCAATCCACCGGCCAATATCGCGCTATTTCTTAGGAACTGACGCCTCGTTGGCATATACAATCCTCCTTTCTGTTCTCTTTTGTACCACCCCAAATTTTGCGGTTTCTTGCTGTATGCCAATTATCAGGGCCCTGCGCACCGATATACCGGTGTACATAATATCCAATGGCCTGTTAAACATGGCGAATCCGTCTCCACCCAGCGCAAGATAATCGGACGTAGCAACCCAATAATCCCGCCGACTGTCGAAGCGCCTCTCACCCAATATGGCAGTGTAATTCGACTTCTCATCCACTTCCAGTTTCAGCCCTGATATCGGATCTCCTCCCCGTTTCAATACATGCCGGAAAAGACTATCCATGGCCATTCCGGACAATTTAACCACCACCACATTGTTTTCAAAGGGCATTACCTCATACATATTACCCATGGTGATGGAGCCTGAAGGCAATGCCGTGCGTAATCCTCCCAGGTTTAAAACCGACAAATCTGCATGTACACCGGTTCTGTCAAACAGCACTGAGTCGCCCGTGCGTAAAACGAGATCGGCACATAAACTTCCCAGATTTGATGAAGGCCTCTCTGTAAAATAACCGGTGTCGGTTTTACCTACATAGCCGGCTGTAAAGACTGTCAGCGAATCTTTATAAGGTTTGAGGTAGTTTACCATGGATGAATCCCGTTGGATTTTGTTTGAAACAGAAACCGCAGGAAAGTAGAAATACTGCAAATTGCGCACCCCGCAGGAAACAGCAACAATGGCCAATAATCCATAAAAAAGCATACGCATGCCTGCAAAATAACAAACTTTATGCATTTGTGTGAAAAATGACCACAAGCCTTAGCAATTTCATAATATAAATATACGAAATTTGCCCCATATTTCCTAATGAAAAACACCCTTTTTGCCCTTATTGGCCTGTTAACAACCCTAGGTGTGCAGGCACAATGCAATGAATTGTTCATTTCCGAGTATGTGGAAGGAACCCGTAATAACAAAGCACTGGAAATTTACAATCCCACAAACAGCACCATTGATCTGAGTAAATACAGAATGACACGGTGGCAAAACGGCTCTGCTGTTTGGGGAAGCCAGTACAGCGACCTGTTATCAGGTACCATTGGGGCAAATGAAGTAAAAGTACTGATTATTGACAGAAGAGACACAACCCAAACGGGAACAGATACTCCGGTAACCTATAATCTGCGTTCTAAAGGCGATTTATTCCTATCCAAAGACTACAACACCTCATTCTCTATGAGTTTTAATGGGGATGATGCCCTCAGTCTGGATAAGCTGAATCCGGCCAATAGCCAGTGGATACCCGTTGACATTTTTGGTAAAATCGGACAGCAACCCCAATTGCCTTCCAACCCCAGCCGCACCATTGGCTGGAGCGATTCATTCCCTTACAATACGGGATTGGGACTATGGTGCACCATAGACAAAACCCTGATCCGCAAAAGCAGCATAAAACAGGGCGTAACCTCCAATCCTGCCAACTTTAACCCCAAAAAAGAATGGTCAGTGTATCCTGTTAACACCTTCGATTCCCTGCGCACCCACATTTGTGATTGCAATAAGTTTGCTGCCTCGGTTGAAAAACTGACTGCCAAAACCCTGCAAATCTTTCCAAATCCGGGTTCAACCATGATCAATGCCTTTGTCGATGCGGACATCACCCGCATTTTCGCCATAGATGCAACCGGAAGAAAAATCGAACTCACAGCCGAAATGCAACACCCCAATGGTTTTGCCATTGCAAACATCAATACAGCCACGCTGAGTGCCGGAATTTATCATTTGCAGGCCATTACAGCCAACAATACCACCTACACCACACGGTTCGTTAAACAATGAGATTTTCGCTAACCCTGGCGATCCTGTGCTTTTCACACTGGCTGCATGCACAGGTGAAAATCGTGGGCAAGGTAACCGATGCCCTCACCGGCGAAGGACTTAAGGGGGCTATTATCAGCAGCAGGGCCGTATCTGCCATTTCAGGTAACGACGGTAGTTTCACCCTGACCCTGGTAGGCGGCAACCATGTTTTGGTAGCCAGTCTGGATGGATTCAGCAGCGATACCCTCCCCATCATCGGCGACCGCAGTCTGATCCCCAACATCGTTTTCAGACTGGAAAACCTCAGCACCGATGTGCAGGCCGTGCAGATTACCGCTTCCCTGGCCAAAGACCGCAAAACCCCTATTGCCTACAGCAACCTGAATGGAAAAACCATCAGCGAACAGCTGGGCAGCGCAGACATGCCCATGCTGCTGAATGCCACACCCGGCGTTTATGCTACGCAGCAAGGCGGTGGAGCAGGCGATGCGCGAATTACCATACGAGGTTTCAACCAGCGAAATATTGCGGTGATGATTGACGGAATACCGGTGAACGACATGGAAAACGGCGAAGTGTATTGGAGCAACTGGTTTGGCCTGAGCGAAGTAACCGCCCTTACCCAGGTTCAACGAGGACTTGGCAGCAGCCGCATTGCCAACCCTGCCGTGGGTGGCACCATGAATATCATCACCAAAGGCGTATCATCCAAGTTTAAGGCATCTGTGAATGCCGAATATGGAGATTCACGCTACCAGAAGTATTCAGCCACCATCAATACGGGCCGGCTAAAAGGCAACTGGGGCGCTATTTTCAGTTTCACCAAAAGAAGCAGCACCGGCTATGTGGATGCATTGTTCGATGATATGTACAGCTACTACGGTCGCATTGAAAAGAAATTTGGCAAAAAACACACCCTCTCGCTAACCGCAGTGGGTGCACCGCAAAGCCATGGACAGCGCAGCTTTCGGGCACGCCTAAGTCTTTACGACAGGGGACTGGCCATGAAACTGGGCATGGACACCATTGTGGGCAATATGCCTGTGAATCAGGGTAGAAAATACAACCAGCACTGGGGATGGCTGAATGAAGCAAAGATTGGTGATTTGGGTGATACACTCTGGTCCAGCCGATACCGCAAAAACGAAAGGGTAAATGAATTTCACAAGCCCCAGGTATACCTGAAACACGACTGGAAACCCTCAGAAAAAACGCTCATCAGCACCACTGCGTATGTATCAGTTGCGAGCGGAGGAGGCACACAGGCCAACAGCATCAGTCAGGTTGGAACCTATGGGCTTTACAGCATGCAGGGAACCTGGTGGGCCAATACCCGCGGTTCAGCATTCGTACCCAATCCCGACCCCGCATTCAGTGCCACAGAATTGCGCTCCTATGGAATTTTACATCGCAATGTCAATAATCATAAATGGTTTGGAGCCCTCAGCACCATTAATCATAAAATAAGCAGACAATTTACTCTTACGGGAGGATTTGACCTTCGTACATACAGAGCGCAACACTACAGAGAAGTGTATGATCTTTTGGGTGGAGATTATTTCATCCCTGACAATGGAGAACTCGACCCTAAAAAGAAAGGATTATTGTATCACAAAGGAGATAAATTCCGGTACAACTATGACGGACTGGTGCGCTGGGCCGGGGCATTCGCAGAATTGGAATATAACAAGGGTAGAACGTCTGCGTTTTTAAATGTAAGTGGAACAAATTCATGGTACAAGCGGATAGATTTTTTCCGTTTGGATAGTAATGGTAATGAAAAAGTGTCCAACTGGGTTGCAAGACCGGGTGCTACGCTAAAAACCGGGGTTAATCGCAACCTGAACAAACACGTAAACATCTTCGGAAACCTGGGATATTTAAATCGTCCAACCCGCTTCAACAACATTTTCGACAACAACAATAACGAAGTCAAGGATGCAAAGAATGAGAAAATATATGCCTTGGAAATCGGTTCAGGGTACAAAAGCCGAATTTTCAGCTTAGACATTAATGCTTACTATACCTACTGGCAAAATCGACCTGCCAATTTTCTGCCCTCTTACCGAGATCCCGACGGCAACTTATTCTCATACAATATCAATGGCATGAAAGCCCGCCATATGGGCGTTGAATTGGCGGGGGTATTAAAACCCGGCAACGGCATCACCATACAGAGCGCATTAAGTTTGGCCGACTGGCAATGGAAATCAGGCGCCCGCAGTATCATTCGGGATGATGCAGGAGATTCTGTAGGTATTGTTGATTTTGACGCGAATGGCGTTCACGTGGGCGATGCAGCCCAGTGCCAGTGGACCTGGAGCATACGATGGGAACCCACACTGCTGAAAGGTGCTTATATATCCGCACAGTACGTATATTTCTGGAAACATTTTGCCGATTTTGACCCACTTTCTTTGGTGGGTAGTTATAAAGGCAGAGAATCGTTCAGAGTGCCGGCATACTGGTACCTAAACCTATCAGCCGGATACAATTTCACGGCGTTCAAACACGGGCAGCTATCCATTTATGCCAATTGCCAGAACATCACCAATAACCTTTACATCAGCGATGCACAGCACCGAAGCGTAGATAATAATCCTGCCAACACTTTCAGGCCCACCAACCTAGAAGTATTTGTTTCACCCGGATTCCGCTACACTAGCGGCATTCGCTACACCTTCTAACAATAAAATTCATGAAAAAAATCATATTTTCTCTCATTGCATTAACCGGCACCGGCCTATTTGGGCAGGCATCCCTCCCCACTAGCTGGGATATGAATAATGTAACCACCCCACCCACAGGATGGTCGCACAAACTGGACGTATATGTGGGCAATCTCACCTACACCGGACCCGGATACTTCAATTCAACCCCGCAAGCAATTCGCCTGGATGCGACCGGTGAATATCTGCAGGTATTTTTTGCAGGCCGGGCAGATACGGTGGAATATTACATACGAACCAACCCCGGGACTGATCCAGGAACCGTTTTTAACATTGAAGAAAGCGTAGATGGCACCACCTGGACCAATGTTCGTAACTATACCGCATCTTTACCGCAAACCATTACCAAACACATGGTGCGCTTAAAACCAAGCAGCAGGTATCTGCGCTTTTTTTTCACCTACAAACCTTCCGGTTTTAATGTGGCGATAGACGATGTGTTGGTAAAACCTGCAGGACCTTCTTCCAACCCTGAAATCGCTTTGTTCGATGGCAGTAGCCCTCTGATTAACGGAGGCAACTTCAACCCCGGGAATTCCGGCCTTTACCCTGTGACCATCAAAAACACCGGAGTAGGCGATGCACTGAAAATCGACTCTGTCCGTTTCACAGGCCCTGATGCCCAGTACTTTAAAACCGGAGGCGTACCCGATACCATCCTGGCAAAATCTGAAAAAAACATGATTATTCAACTTGCAGGGGCACCTGCGGGTTCGGCCAAAGCCACCATGAAGATATACAGCAACGATGGGGTTGGCAATGCCATGTATGCCCTTAACATACACGCCATTAGTGGCAGTTACGCTACTGAACCCACTGCCGTTCCCTCACT